>CAMWLX010000145.1 GCA_947175225.1 uncultured Porphyromonadaceae bacterium | reverse complement strand
GCTCGAAAACCTGACGAAATATTAATAAAAAAATAAGTTTAAACAACTTCATTTAGAAAAATAAGATTGCAGAAGGCCCGGGTAGCATACAGGCCTTCCGCATTTTAGCTATCAATTTTTAACTCTGAATGAAACTGAGGAAGAATTATCGTTCTTATCAGTGAGAGTGATTACATTCGGGCATAGAGGATTCTCCACAGTCATTACGAAATTGCCGGTCAAATAATCCTTGAATGCTTTATAGGCAGGAATTTCCTGATCATATTTAATGGCAGTATTGTTGCCACCATAAATTGAGAAATGAAGCTGATCAGAAGGGATCACATTTCCTGCTTCATCTTTCTGGAGGTCGTATTCAATATAGTCGCGGCAAATACGGTTGCCTATACGAGTCACGAGCTGAGGAACAATCTTACCTGTGACAGCTGCATATGTAAGATCGATTGCACCAAGCTTGTCTTTAGAAGTCAAGGCGCTCACGCATGCGTCATTAGCAGCATCGTAGAGAGTTTTTACTTTTCCACTCAGTGATTCCGGATCTAAAGTCCAAGTAAGATCGGCGCGGACAATATTCTCCAGGGGGGATGTAGCACGCATATCTTCTATGTCACCACCTTTCATGGCTCCATCTTCAGTGAAGTAAAGCTTCTCAATCTCAAATGTAGAATCATCGGCTTTTTTCACTTGGAGAGGATTCATAAACCGAAAACCATCAAGAGTGAAGATACCATTAGCTGAAACAGTCTGAGTGACAGCATCGCCATCCAGAGGATAGATAGAAGGAATCGCAGTATACATATCATAGACACGATAAAGATTTCCTTCAGAATCTGTCAGAGTCATATCGTTGAAGGTCTTCGAGAATCGAGCAGGAATTGCCTGGACATCGGTAAGGAATTTCTCGATATCTGTAGAAGCATCAAGGCGATGAAGATAAATGTCGTACATACGTTTCTTTCCGAGCAGACGAACAGTCTTGCCTTCGTCGGAAACTTCCATGAACTGGAATTCGTAGTCACCATCGTGGCCATAACCTGTCTCGTTGATGTCGCCGGTCTCACCGGTTGGGGCATCGGGACCCTCGATGTTGGCAGGGTCGGAGAAGATATGGAAAAGTTTATTATAGGAATTGAAAGAGAGCACCGGACCATTGTCGGCAATCATCTTCCAAAGAGAAGTCTCTTGCCGGTAAGTGCCACCGATCCACTTGTGGTTGGCAGAAATTTCAACGGAGCCATTCTTGTCGAACTTCATGACGAACACGTAGCCCGGTTCGTCGGAATTAGAGAAATACTCCATGCTCCAAAGACCTCCATCGGAAGTAAGGATTTCTGCATAGTCTTTCTTATATTGCTCGAGACGGTCGGCAGCAGACTGATCGAAAATACCATCGTTATCGTTCGAACAGGCTGTGAGCGTTAGGGCTGTAAGGGCTATAGCTATATATTTAGTTGCTTTCATATATATTTTTTTTTGGGGAGGACGCACAAGGCGTGCGTCCCAACAAGTTCATCAGAGAGTTACTGAATAGATTCGACTTCAGAGCGGAGGTCATCAATGCTAAAGCCGGATTGACGTCGCTGCACGATGTCGCGCAAGTCATCGAAAGAAATCTTCCATTGGTCGGTAAACCAATTGCGCGCGATAGATTGCTTTTGGCGAATAACGTCGTAGCCATCTACTCTATCCTTATCTTCAACAGGGAATATCTCGCGAGTTTCTTTCATTTTATTGAGATATGCTTCCACTTCTTCAACAGTAGTGAGGTATTCACCCTTCTCGCCTACCAGACCTACACGATAATTCTTATAGGAATGTTCCTGAGAGTATAAGAAATATACATTGGTATCAGGATTAGAAGGGCTTTTATAGTAATAGCAGTAATAGTTTGCATTTTCATCTTCAAGTTCTCCTTCAGCTTTGTCACTGCCAGTGGTCCACCCTTGCTTAGCCATCCAAAGGATAAGATCCATTTGTTCAGGAGTGCGGGTAAGATAGTTAGCAATGGTCTCAGCGAAGTCCTCACGCGCCTGAGAAGAAGCATAGGGCGTGATAAAACCAAGAGAAGCTACATAACCGGGTTGTTTAGACTGCCATGAGCTATCGTCGTAGCGACCTGTAGAGAGAAGATTGAAATCGGTCGGGTAAGACTTTGTCTGATGGAGGATGTGTCCGAACTCATGATGCATCGTGCGGAAATAGTATTCATTGAGCATGTTGATGTCGTCGAGATCCATCTCATTGACCTTGAAAAGAGTCACCTTCAGACCACCTTCAGCAAGACCGAGAGTCTCAGTGCCTGAGTTAGGATTGTAGGCCGGAGAGCCCACGAGGTGAAGGATACGGGGACCATAGCTCTTGATGAAGTCTTCACCGGCCAATTCTTTATAGGAATCATACCAGAGATATTTAGTCAAAAGAGCAAGGTCGCGAGCATTTTCGTAGGAGGCGGGGACAAGATTATACTCCATGTCAGCCTCAACATCTTCCATCAAATACTTGAAATCGACATTGTAGATATCCCTGAAGTTCTTGTTGAGCCATTTGTCGAACTTATAAGTGTAAGATTCAGAATCAGGCTCGTCGTTGACATCCGGGAAAATAGAGGGGCCGAGATCATCGCTGGAGCAAGCTACGAGGAGAGGAGCAGCGATGGCGGCAAATATATATTTTAGAGATTTCATAGTTGTCATTTTGTCTTTTTGTCAAATTATTGGCAATTATTAGTTGACGCGGACATAAGTGCTTGGAGGAAGAAGCTTAGTCTCCGCAGGGCGAGGATTCTGCTGCATTCCTGCTGCAACGATTGAAGCAGGAATCTGCACAGCCTTACGCTCGTCGAAAATGCTGAGATGATCCAAACCATCTTTTCCGATCTTACGGTCGAATTCAAGACCGAGGCGCTTAATATCAAACCAACGCATACCGGTGTGAAGCATCTCGATGCGACGGAAATGCTGGATGCACTGAAGCACTGCAGTCATTTCTCCGGGAGCAAGCGACCATTGAGAAGGACAGATCTGATCGATGTTGATAGTCTTAGCAATACCATATCCGGGATCGCGATCTACATAGAATTGGCGGATATTATCGACAGTGAGATCAACAAACAAATCTTCACTACCAACTGCATCAGGACAATCACGACGAGACTTTTCCCAAATAGAAAGGTCGGCCACAGCACCATTTATATCACCGAGGAAAAGTTTAGCCTCAGCGCGGTTGAAGAGAGTCTCTTCAGCATTAAATTCAGAACGAGTGACATGACAATAACCGATACCGGCAATCTTATCAGTGTATTCAAACTGCTCAGAAATGTTACCGGCAAAATAGTTGCCGTATTCAGACTTACCGTTGATGCCACATGAACCATTGAAACAGGGGTGCATAACAAAAGTAGAACCCTTACCATTAGTCATACGATATTGGAAACGGCTCCAAGCAGGAGACGAACCATGAATAGTGGAGTTCAATGCGTCGCGAATCACGCCATAACGTGTACCGCCGGCGAAATGACGGAATGCCACTGAGTATGTAGGGATAAGCATGAAATTGCGTGCTTTATCAGAGCCCTGAGCAAATTTTCCAAAGTCAGAAATGTAATAGAAATTACCAAGATTTTGGAAAATTGTGTTCATGAAAGCAGAGACATCAATATCTGCGCCACCGAAAGCATTGTTGCTATGCTCGAGGCATTTGTCGTATTCACGAGTGATAAGATAGAATCGGGAAGCAAAGGCTTCGGCAGCAGTCTTATTGAAGTGATATTTCGGGATCTCGTAGATGCTATTGTCGATCAGAGGAAGACCGGCTTCGAGGTCGGCACGGACATTATCATATGTCTCCTTGAGTGTGCCACGGCTATAATTAGGCTTTACGGTGGTCTCCGGCTTCTTGATGTAAGGAATGCCAAGGAGAGCAGCATTCTCGGCATCGCCACGATAAGGATGGCAGAACACTTGAGCCAGCATGAAGTGGCAATAGCTGCGAATCAAAAGAGCTTCTCCCTTGATAGCACGCTGAGCAGAATCGAGAGTCTTTCCATCACTCTCCCACTTTTCGAGCACTTCCAAGACAGCATTGGCACCTGCAATAGCATTATAATGGCTTTCCCAAATTGTAGAAGGGCTATCGCTTGAAGTGTTGCTGACGCAGACTTCCCAACGGAACATCTCATCATCTCCACGGTCGTAGGCTGAAAGATTGTAGCGGAGACCGTCATCATCGGGAGCATTATTGTCTTCCATATTGTCGGACATCAGCTCGCAAGGCCAAGCATAATTGTTTTGCGGATATGAAGAGACAAGAAGCATACGGAGTTTCTCAGTGGAGTCAAGTTCAACACGCGAGTCGGTCGGGGTGCCGAGGAAATCACTTCCACAAGAAGAGAGACCGAAAACGGCACCCAGAGCCAGAGTATATATTATTTTTTTTGCTTTCATTGTTTTACGTTGTACGTTTTACGTTTTACGTTGATTTAGAAGCCTACGCGAACGGTGAAAGTAAACTGCTTCGGGTTAGGAGAAGCGACACCACCGGTATTGAAGAATTCAGGGTCCTGACCATTAAGCTTTTTGTCGGTATAGATCAGGAATGGATTAGTAGCCGCAAACTTGAGAGAAGCACTTGCAATTCGCAGAGCCTTGTTCCAATTTTCAGGGAATTCATACTGCAGAGAGATTTCCTTCATACGAATGAAGTCGCCCTTAGCAATACGAGCCGTAGAGTAGTTGTAGGCGTTATAAGCAATCGAGAGATTACTATCGTTGTGGTACTGACGAAGCGAAGCGATCGTAGGCACATTAGTGAATTTCTCGTCGCCGGAAGCCACCCAACGATCCATGAAGTCTTTAGGCATTGCAGTAAGGTCGGAGTAAGCAGCTGCAAAGACCGGATCGAGACGGATCTTATTTCCGAAAGCGTAAGTCATAAAGACGTTTACGCTCCAGTTTTTCCAATTGAAGGTGTTGCCGAAGCCACCGGTGTAAGGAGCGTCAACCGGACCTTCATATACGAGGTGGTCGAGTTTTTCCCATTCCTGCATGTTGATGTTGGAAGTAGTCACTTCACCTTCTTCATTGATGAACTGAGGAATACCATCTTCAGTCAAGCCAACGAACGGGATAGAGAATATAGCACGCACAGGATAACCCTCAACTGCGAAACCAGTGCCCTGGACGAGGTCGATCACGCGAGAACGAGAAGTAAGATCAGTAATCTTATTCTTAGCGTAAGAGAACGTGAAGTCGGTGGTCCAGTTGAAGTTTTGGGTCATGATGTTGTGAGTAGTCAAAGTAAACTCGACACCGTGAGAAGCCATTGAAGCGACATTTGCATACTTCATGATTTCACCGCCGACACCCTGAGTGTAGATACGACCGATAAGGTCGAAGTTATTACGAGTATACCAGTCAAAGACCAGATTAAGGCGGTTGTTGAGGAAACCGAGGTCAGCACCAATGTTGAACTCATGCTTCTTCTCGTAGGTCAGTTCGCCATTGGCGAGCTGGCTTAGGATGAGCGCCTGCTCATAGGCGAATGTATCCTGACGCCATGGGCGAGAAGGATAGTAGACTGCAGAAGCGTTGGAAACAGAAGCAAGACCGGAGTCGGCAGTCAGAGAGTAAGACAAGCGAAGGCTTGCGGTAGAGAGCACCGGGTTGGCAAACCAAGCCTCAGAATCAGCATTCCAAGCGCCTGAGATATTCCAAGTGGGGAGCCAACGAGACTGAGAAGAGCGGCCGAGCTTGTTTGAACCCTCATAACGGAGAGTACCGTTGACGATGTAACGGTTGTCGTACATAAAGCTTGCAGTTCCAAAATACGCCATGTTGCGGAAAGTGGTCGGAGTGTATGAATAATAGTTCATGTTCTCCTCATTCTGCTGCTTGAAGAGCTTCCAGTCGGTGAATGGGATATTACCGTTCTTATAGCAGATGCCCCAACCTTCGTAAGACTCAGTCAGACGGTCGATCTTAGAAGCTTCCATACCAGCCATAGCATTCACACGGTATTTACCGGCGAAGTCACGGTTGTAGGTAGCAGTAGCACGGAAGTCCCATTGATTCATTGCGTAGAGAGTGTGGCTAAGCACACCGCCATTAGGAAGGACAGAAACCGGGAGAGAGTTTGGATCATCAGGGTCGGTGTAAAGATAAGGGTTGGAAGCGCGGATAGTAGCGTTTTCAGGATTTACACCGGCACGATAAGCCATGGCCTGGTTGGAATCATCCATGATGTAATGGTTCTGTGCCGAAGAACTGCGACGGAAGCTGCCAAGAGCCATAAGAGTAAGGCCGGTGATAGGCTTCCATGTCAATTCACCTTGGAACTTGAGGTCGGTCACATTAAGATCAATGTAGTTGTTGTCAAGTTCTTTGAAGATATTGAAGTCGGCGTAGTTACGAGTCTGAATAGCATTCGGGTCGGTAGTACGCGCAGTATTCAATGCGTAGGAATAGGGGTTGATATCGAATGAGCGGTTGACAGCGCCGGAAACGACATCAAGTTCCTGAGAGAGAGTTCCGGGGGCCTTCTGATGGCGGTAGCTATCAGAAGTAAGGATCTTCACCTTAAGAGTACGAGAGAGATTGTAGGAAGCATTCGCATTAAAAGTGTAGCGAGACACATTAGAAGACTTATACCAGCCATCATCACCCATATATGAGAATGAAGTATAGAAAGAACCCTTGTCGGTACCGCCGGAGATGCTGACTGCGTGGTTCATCATCACATTGTTGTTGAAGAGAAGATCAAACCAGTCAGTGTTGCGGAATTCCGCCTGACGGAGGTATTCATTCTTAGCAGACTCAGTGTTAGCGAGTCCGAACTTGCCAGACTCGGGATCGTAGGTATTGATGAGCTTATACATAGTACCGTAGACACCTGAGTTGGAGGAATTGGCGAGAGAAGCGAATGAGAGCCATCCCTTTTCTTCCATTTCCTTATAGATACCCATCTGCTCCTGAGAGTTAGCAATGTTGAAGTTGCGATAGTTGGGTTTCAGACGATAAGTTAACTCACCTGTATAGTTGATGTTGGTGTGTCCTGAGCGACCTTGCTTAGTGGTCACGACGATCACACCCGCCATAGCGCGCGCACCATAGATAGAAGTAGCAGAACCATCCTTGAGGACTTGGAACGACTCGATGTCGTCGGCATTAAGTCCGGCGATAGCAGAAGCGATAAGGGTCTCAGCATTACCGGAAGAAAGGTCGTCGGAGTCGAGTTCGACGTTATCTTCGAGGATAACGCCATCCACCACCCAAAGAGGCTTGTTGGTGCCATAGATCGAAGTAGCACCACGGACGCGAATTTTTGGAGCGGTACCGAAAGTGCCGGACACGTTCTGCATCTGGACACCGGCAACACGACCGTCGAGAGAACGGGAAACGTCGGCTACACCAGACAATTTAGTCTTATCGGCATCAATCTTAGTGGCAGAACCGGTAAAGAGGCGACGGTCGACAGTTCCCATACCAGTCACAACAACTTCACCAAGCTGCTGAGCATCAGAGACAAGTTCTATTTTCAAAGGGGTTGAAGAAGCCTTAACTTCAGCAGTCTTACAACCGACATATGAAACCTGGATAATAGTTTTTTCGTTAGGCACAGTAATCTTAAAGTTACCGTCCAAGTCAACGGGTACGGTAGATTTGGGTTTTCCCTTAATCATCACCGTGGCGCCGATAGCTGGTTCACCAGGCTCGTCCTTTAAAGTAACGTTACCCGTGACCACGACGTCGGCATAAACACCGATAGCCATGAGCAGGCTAAGGGTCAGGAGGACAAATTTTTTCATCATTTTTCGTTCCGAAATGTGGTACTAAATTCGAGCCATAGCATGAATCCATGGCCATTTGTATTGTTGGAGTTATCTAATAAAAGCGCCGAAACAGCAATCCTGGCGCATCAACACGGCAAGGGATAAAAA
>CAMWLX010000144.1 GCA_947175225.1 uncultured Porphyromonadaceae bacterium | reverse complement strand
TACGGCGCTTCGCGGTGCGGGTGTGCGATTGTCTACGTTTAGGATGTGCCATTTTAATTCAAAATTTATTAGACAGCCACTCTTCCCTTCCTGTTGGAGAAAAGAATCATGACCGCCGTTGGTTATTGTTTATTTTCTTTTTATATGTCTTCTTCCTCCAGCTCATGGCCATCAGAAGAATGTTGTTTCATTATTTCTTTCATCTCAGGGTTGCACTCCCCTTCCGGGTGAACATGCCTCAATGGGATGCTGAGCAAAATAGTGTCGGCTATAAGAGGTGAAAGATCGAAATTCACTTCGCTCTCCGGGATGGTGATGGTGTCGTCGGTCTCATCGTAGTCTTCACCGTAACGGACTGTGACATCGTAGTCTTCATCCACATCAAGGCGCATTGGATCAAGGCATCTGTCACAGGGGACTTCAATCCATCCCTGGCAGGTGATGCCTATTTGATATACTCCGCGACGCACATCTACATCTACATATGCAGAGACATCGGCCTCTTTCACATCGTCGTTTTCGCGCTGCGCAAAGAAGTCTCCATCCACCTTCATCTCATACTCATGATGGCCTTCGCCAAGAGTAGGAAGGGCTAATATGAATTGCTTTAAATCACACATCTCTTATAATGCGTTTCTTTTGCGCTGCAAAATTAATCAATTTCCACCGATTACACAAATAATTTTCAATTTTTAAGACCTTTTTTGTGAATTCTCATTAAAAGCCGCCGCTTCTGCCGCTTCTGGCCTGAGGATTCTTGGAGATGTAAGATGAGTGATATTCAGAGGATTTTTTGATGGGCAAGGGATTTTTATTAGAGAGTCAGGGAGTGGGACGGGAATTTTTTTGTAAATTTGCGCTGCAATTCTCACGCTGAGGCGCAGTTCCTGGGCTAAATAATTGGAACTTAAAAATTGAGCTTGCGAAACTTAAATTAAAATCTTAGGAATATGCACATTGTATTGATACGTCACACTTCAGTAGCGGTGCCTCGTGGAGTATGCTACGGGCAGACGGATGTCGCGCTTGCGGAGAGTTTTCCGGAAGAAGCAGCTGCTGTGAAAGAGAATCTCCAAAAATTCAATTTCGATAAAGTTTACAGCAGTCCCCTTTCAAGATGCGTGAAACTTGCGCGTTTCTGTGGCTATGAAAATCCAATCATCGACTCAAGGCTGATGGAAATGAATTTCGGGGAGTGGGAAATGAAGCGTTATGATGAGATCTCGGATCCGAGACTTCAGGAGTGGTTTGACGACTATATCAATGTCGCTGCTACTGGAGGAGAATCTGTCTTGGATCAACGGCGACGATTTATGGATTTCATCGACGAAATAAAAGAATTGCAGTCCGACAAGACCATCGGACTCTTCACCCATGGAGGGATCCTGATAAACGCCCTCGTAGCATTAGCGAGAAAATCCTACTCTGAAATGTATAATGCTCTCCCCCCTTACGGCTCAATAATTGAAATCAAACTTTAAATTTAAGTCAAGACCGGAGTATTGTCAAATAATTTTGCATCATAAAATTAATTTCATTTCCGGCATAATGACATCAATCATTGGCTGTGGCACATCACATTCCTTTGCCATAATTGGCCACCTCGAAGCTACTTCTGAAATATTGTCTAAAACTTCAGCTGGATCTTTAATATTATTTCGTCGAGCAAATTCGAGTAAGTCCTGTCTGGTTATATCGTCAAACTTACCATTTATCGACATCTGATGTTTTGAAGTCCAATCACCTTTAGGGTTATAGTTGAATCCCATGTCATATGCAGGTGAAAGTCTCCATTTACCTGACTTATCCATGAGGAATGATATATTTTTGGTATGATCATCTTGATTTCTTACAACCACGTTAAAAACCATTCTCCGAAACATCTCCTGAGCCTGAGAATATGGTAAGCGTAAAGCTCGCATAATATTAAAGGCTTGTTCGTAAGAATATGAGCGTGGCAAGCGATAATCATAATGTGCTATTCCGCATAGGGTCTGCATGTGTACTTTTTCACCATTAATACGGTCAAATCTTTTCGTCAGAAAGTGCGCACGTCCATTTTCTTCAATCAAACTACAATCTGACATTTCTATTCCGCACTCTTTTACAAGACGAGAAAACGAATATTCAAGTCTTCCGAAATTCTGAGTCTCACGGAATCCAGCTTCAGCAGTAACACCATCCAACTTGATCAGATAATAATCGAATCCATCCGGAGCATTTATCTGTCCCGACCTTACTTCACCAGTATCTTTATTATAAGCAATAATAGCTTTGGCTCGCTGACCTCCTGCTGAAGTCCCGAGACGCACTATCTCTGCTATCGCGGCTTTTTTATCTGCTGAAAGATTTGCTCCAAACTCTTCCTTCTCTGCCAATGCTTCGCTCGCAACCTCCACCAGCGAGTCAAGTTCAAACTTGATATCATTGCCGTAGGGAGCATCCATCGCAGGCTCAAACTCCAATGCTCCCATACATCGTTTGCCGAGAAAACACAATGTCTCCACTGCATTGCCTGTATGGCGCCCCGTAAGAGAAAGCCAACGATCAAATAGGGCTCGACCGTACGTGTCGGGTAATGAATCGGCAAGCAAACCGGGCAGTCCCTTGAAAGTATCCCGGCCGATATCTCCAAATGAATACACTCGTCCATAACGCACAGGCATAAGAATAGGGGAAGGTTCCAGTCCTTGCCCAAAGAAATTGTCAGCGTATTCAAATAATGCAACCTTACGGTTATCGTCCCAACGGACTGAACCTATCTGCTGACCATAAAGGTTGACTCTTGCTATATCTACCATTCTGATTCCTCCAGATTATAGTATGTTGACTCTGTTTTATTTGATTTTGCTCTTTTGCGATGTTTCTTTTTGGCTGCCTCAACGAACTCTAGATATTCATTAGGACTCATTTCCTCTTCCTTCAAGAGAGGAGCAAACACATCAAGCCCTCCCAAAATACGAAGTACACGCATCAGGGAATCGAAAGAGCCGATCTCTCCATTCTCAATCTTCTTGACTGTGGACACTGAAATCTGCGATTGCTCAGCCAGCGCCATTTGGGTAATATTCTGACGTAACCGCAGTTGCCTTATTTTTTTGCCAATCCTGTGGCATATTTCGGCATCAGCATACATATAAACATTTTCATTCATAGCCTAAAATTAAACTATTAGACTGCAAATATAGCAATAATAGTTGAATTTTAAACTATACCAGACAATTTTTATTCATCAATATTCACAAATTTTGACCAAAAAGAGGTCAAGATGGATGATATGAATCTCTATTTTAAGGTTAGCCAATATCAAGTTTATAGGCAATTTAGGCCCCGTCTCATAAAAAATGGGGCCTAAGTTTAAACAACTTCAATATGAAAATTCGTATTATGATTGGCAGATTAGAAGAAAAGTACATTCCATACATTGATTCCTCAACATTCCATACATTGATTCCTCAACATTTCATACATTGATTCCTCAACATTTCATACATTGATTCCTCAATATTTCATACATTGAGGAATTTTTATTAGACATTATTTCAAATAAATTTTGGATATACGCGCAGGTGCGCACGCATATGCAAAATTTATTTGAATCAAACTCTATTATATTTGCGTCCTTAAAATGTTTGATTTATGACAAAACCGGAGTATAGACCAAGAATAGCAGATACACTTCTTGCTAAAAAATAAAAAGGGATGGGGGCTGTCTTAATTGAAGGACGGTCAATTCATACTGACAGGATCTGCAGTGCCTCTGATAGATGAGGACGAGTTGAATACAATGCACACAGGCACAGGCAGAATTGGAAGAATAAAGATGCGTACGATGAGCCTTTGGGAATCAGGATTTACTCTTGGCTTTCCCAACCTTGAAGTAGCCAAGAGTTTCACAGATGCATTGCTCCCAATCTATTCATATCACGACAAAGAAACCACCAACGATGTTTGCATCAAGATGAGTCGATACATCATCAATGGAGAAGCCCAGCTTTTTATGGAAGAGCTTAAGACTTTCCTTCATGGAAATCCGTATGGATTGACAGAATTAGACAAGCGGGAGAAATACTTTCAGAGTTGCCTATATTTGATGTTAAGAGCAATAGGGTTTGAGCCAAATGCTGAACTCCAGACTTGCAATGCACGAATGGATATGATGCTAAAGACGAGCCGCTTCATTTATATCTTCGAATTAAAAACAGACAGCAGCGCTGAAGAGGCCCTGAACCAGATTGATGAAAAAGGATATTATCTTCCTTACATCAAATCAGGAAAAGAGGTCATTAAGATTGGTGCCAACTACTCATCTTCCACAAATAACATTGAGCGCTGGATAATAGAAAAAATTTTAGCTACTTGATTCCTTTTTGCAGTAAGTCAAGAAATTGGGCGGCATGGGCTCCGTCCATTTGGGTGTGGTGGAATTGGAAGGAAACTGTCAGTTTCACTTTGAACCATGATTTTCTGTAACGTCCCCATATTAGGAATGGATTGTTGAAGACTCCACTATAAATGCCTACTGCTCCATCTATTTCATAACGTGTTAGAGCGGAAGTGCCTATCACCATGCTGTCTGTTATGTCATGGTTTTTGCAGGACTCGGCCACTTGTCTTGTAAGACGAAGATAATCTTTGTTGAATTCTTCGAGATTGTCGGAATAAGGGATGTCGCATGAACTGACTTCCCCTTTTCTGTTGGCAACAATTGTATTTACCGCGATGGAATCATATTTGATCAGTTTATCGCCTACAGGCAGCATATAGAATTCCTTTATCTGAGATGCAGCTTTGCCGATGTGCCAGCATATCAGCATATTGAATTTCAGCTTATGGCGTCTGCTGGTTTTCAGTAGATGGGTGACGTCTAATGTACGGAATAGTGTGACCATAGGCATTGGAGCCTTCATCCACATCTCAAAAGCATAAGCACGGGTTGTTTCCGCCGGATTGACTTCTTGCATCATATTTTTTTGATGCAAAGTTACAGCAAAAGCTATTTGCTGGATAGAATAAAAAAGACATTTTTGATTAATGATAAATTAGATGAATGCGAGAATGACTAAATGGGATTAGTAAAGAGATCGGAATATGGTTGACAGTAAGTTAGAAGTGTCTTTGGTGTCATGCCGGTCATGGATTTGAATTCCCGGATGAAGTGTGATTGGTCGGAATATCCACATTCTGCGGCTATCCCGGCGAAATTCCTGTCTCCACACTGCATACTCCATATTGATCTTTGAAACCTGACTATTTTGGCATATTCCTTAGGATTCATCCCTACAGAGTCAAGGAATATTCGTTCAAACTGCTTCCTACTCAAGCATGCAGTGTCTGCAAGCTTCTGGATAGTAATGGTAGGATTAGTGATGAGTTGATAAATAGAGTTGGCAGTTCTCTTGATATTCAAGGATGGTTTCAAATTTCTTAGGAGCCAATTTTCAAGAATATTGATGCATTCAGAGTGATTATTTGAATCGAAAATGCAGGATGCAATATCGTCAAGTTGCCTATTTTCAAGATCGTAGCCCGATATTTCAAGATTATAGAAAGCGGATGGAGGAATGTTTATGAATTGACTGATAGCATGGGGATAAAACACTGCGACTATCATTTCAAGATTCCCATCAGATTGCAGATGTGCCGGGAAATTTACCTGACCGCTGATGGTGAATGGATCTTGGCTTTTGTCGAGTTCAGGAATATAGAGTGGAGTCTTTCGATGGAATATGATTTGCGGACAACCAATAGGAAAAGTCAGGATGCTGAAAGGCTCATTGCTTTCCAACACCCAATAATATCTGACAAATTCGCGAAGCTCTTCCCTCGGCTTAATTATTTTCATTGTCAATACAAGTTTCAATTTTTATTCTTTACATCTTAGTGTGAGTGTAGTGGCGGTTGCCTAAGTAGAGGCTTCTCCCATCGGTGTCCATAGAGCTTAAGGGTTGGTGCAAAGATAGCAAAAATGCTCTTTGCAAACAACATTTTTAATAAAAAATGCTCTCTGTAGAGAGCATTTTATGATAATTTTATTTGGAGGAAGTGGGTTTGGCCGGAGTGGTCTTATGGTCATTCGATCATATTTCCGATGCCCACCTACTCGCCGAGCAACGCGGCCAAATTGGTAAGATAGTCGTTATGGTCTAAAATAACATCATTAAAAGTGTTTTTTAGGATAACTCGAAAATCTGCTTTAGTTCTTCTTGATCAATATTATACTGGTTTATTACCATATATTCTAACGATTTTTGAAGGTTTCTGAATTCCTGGTTGCTTCTAAGGGCTTTGAAGAGATTCTTGAAGCGAGTGTCGATATTTGACGTTACGGATTTAGATACCTTCGTAAAATCTTTCATCTTAGAGGGCAAACCATAGTCTTCCGGGCGGACTGACTGCATTAATGCGCAATCAAGAATAAATCCATCTACAGCCGGTTTTATGGTGATCAAGTAATGATTCTGGGTTTTGTGTTTCAGTAGAGTAAGATGCTTGGTTTTGGCAATCTCATCACATTCATCAATGTATCCCATTTGTTTTTTATCCCTGTCGATAATACCGATGGCAAACTTATCCTTATATGAGCCTTTTAGATTGCTAATAACTTTTGTACAGGAATGTTGATGATTGACATGAGCATCCAATAGATATTCAATCAAATTGGTATCTACATAACACTCCGGTATGACATATAGGATTCTATTCTTCATACGTACGCCTCAAAATTGAAGAACATATCCACACCATTATCATATATCTCACGGATCTCCTCCTTGTTAAGCTGGCGCACTGAGTATAACTGGCTGTCATTATTGACACGATGAGTGAAAAATACGGTAAGTCCTTTTGGATCGTCCTTTATAAACTGATTAAGGATATATGGGCTATGTGTAGCCACGAAAAGGATATCATCATGCTTCTTAATAGCTTCCACAAGCCAGTTTACCAGTTGACATTGAGTGGGAGGAAACAAATTGTCTTCCGGCTCTTCAAGGAAAATCTCGCTGTGATCGACAGTGGAGTATTGTTGATATTTACGTTGGAAATTATCAGCATATTTTTTATTTTGGAATCGAAACTCAACCCCATCTACCATAGTTTTCTCTGAGTTAGGAAGTGATGACATTGATTTACTAAATTTGTCGTGGAGGATTTCCAGTATTTTTTTTCGCTCCTCTTTCTGCTCATAAGAGAATCGGGCATTTTCTTCCTCATACTGTCCATTTGTCATATAGTCAAGGTGCACAAACATTGGGAATAATGATTGTATGCCACTTGAACTTTCTTTCAACATCAGAGGCTTTCCATCTTTTAGCTGTATTTTGTCGGCATTGGATTGCTTATCGTAGATATACGACATTCCAAGACCGAGAATATTTTCTTCTTTCCCAATAAACTTGCGGGCTTTATCCCAATTAGACATAAATTCGAGAAGATTCTCATCAAGCGGTAAGGAGCTCCATCCAGGTATTGCCGCCACCAGATTTCTGTCGGCTGGTACATAACTCACCTTAGGACGTTTGTAGTTCCAACGGCCCGATTTCCAACTCATCTTGAATGTTTTGTTGGAATTGTCATAGCTGAATTTCAAATGGCTGGTCTCATATTCTATATAAGAGTCTGATTTGATGTATCCGGACATATTGTAATATGCCGACATTATGCTTATAAATGACGATCCATCGTCAAATGGTGCAGTGCACTGGGTAATTTCAATGCGTTTTTCCACCCAAGCACAATAGCAAGCAGTCTTAAGTACACAGCTTTTACCGGAACTCTGTTGGCCAATAATGATGTTTACCTGACCTAAATCAAGAGAGGCATCCTGAATGGGCCCGAGGTTTTTTATGCGAAGGCGTCTCATAGGAGTATGATAGAATAAAATGTGAATATACGTAGAAATTTTCCCAAAGACAAAATTACAAAAATTTTTATAATAGCGTACATGTTTTGTAAAATTTTTAATAC
>CAMWLX010000143.1 GCA_947175225.1 uncultured Porphyromonadaceae bacterium | reverse complement strand
GGTCAGTATGGATATGGGGATAAATTTCTTGGAATCAAAGTTCCTGAGACTCGTGCTATCGTTAAGGAGTGCCGGACGCTTGTATCAATGGAAGATGCTATCTATCTTGTGAAATCAGAATGGCATGAGGTGCGTTTGGCTGGCTTTTTATTCATGATAGAGCTTTATAAAAAGGGAGTGAAGACAAAAGACGACCCAGCCGTAGAAGAGATTATAAAAATATATCTTGAGCTAATTCCGTATGGCAATAACTGGGATCTTGTAGATTTAGTTGCTCCTAAGATTTTGGGGGAATATTTGGTATTGCATCCGGAAAAGCGCACGATCTTGGATGATTTTTCAGAGCGCTCCGACAGTCTTTGGCATCAGCGTGTTGCAATTGTGGCGACTTGGACTCTCATTTGCAATGGCGTATACAATGATACGTTGCGGATTTCACAAAAATACCTTAGTCATTCACATGATCTTATTCATAAAGCTTCCGGCTGGATGCTACGTGAAATGGGGAAACGTGGGGGTGAGAAGGAATTGAGGAGTTTCCTTGATGAATATGCTGCTTCTATGCCACGAACCATGCTTCGCTATTCAATTGAGCGTTTTCCTGAACAAGACAGGCAGCTTTATCTTAAATTATCTTAATTATGTTTTGTATAGGGAAATATAAATTTGGATATGCACCGCTTTCTATGGTGATAGTGTTTATTGTGCTTAGTATTTCAGCTATTTTGTCAGCTTTTAATCAAGCAAAGCCGGAATTTCCGATGCCCCTTTCGAGTATTATTTTTATTAATGAGTGTATGGCTTTGCTCGCAACACTTGTCTATGGAATAATTTTGCATCTGGCTCTTTCGTTAATTAAGAGATTTAAGTCAAACTGAATATGGATATTATGGTGGATATTAAATCATTACTGAGCAATCGGTTGGGGAAGCGAGAACTTGAATTGATAGCCGACTGGGCTTCAAATAACGAAGACAACATAAATTTGCTTTTTTCAATTGCATACGGCGATAACGGCAAGATAGGATCGAATGCATTATGGTGCATGACACATCTTAAGAAAAATTGTAATGGGTGGCTTCAATCAAAGCAGGATAGTCTTATTGATTTGCTTCTTAAAGAAGAAAAGACTGCACGGAAGCGTATGTTGCTTCAATTGCTTAGGGAGCAACGTTATAAAGTCGAAGACATCCGAGTTGATTTTCTTGACTTTTGCATGAATAATATCAATTCAGAATGTGAGCAATATGCAATAAGATGTTTTTCTCTTTATATAGCTATTAAAATATGCCGATATTATCCGGAGTTGTTGGATGAGTTGAAAGAGCGTATTTCTATGCTTTCAAGAGAGCTTCTTTCTCCGGGAATGCGGTGTGCTGTCAGAAAAGTCAACGCACAAATCCAAGATTTGTAAGCTTAAAAGCTTATTTTCCGAGGCGTGATAGAAACTCATCGCGCTTATTTTCGGATATAGGGACATATGTCTTTCCGAAGACGATTCTATTGCGCTCTACAATCTCAACAAGAGGAATATTGACAATAAAAGACCTGTGTACTCTCATGAATGTATCCGCCGGCAACATATCCTCAATCTCCTTCAATGTCATCAAAGAGGATAGGGGTTCTCCATCCTTTCGAAATACAATCACTCTGTCGTTTCGGGCCTCCACATACTCTATAGAATCAAGTCGCATCTGCACCAACTGATTCTTTACCTTAATGGTTATCATCCGTGGGCCACTATGTTCCTGTTTTTGTCCGGCAGCATAAGCGTCACTCATAGTCTTCCATTCAATAGCACGACTTACTGATTTCAAAAAGTCTGAATAGCTGACAGGTTTCAAAAGATAATCAAGTGCATTTACTTTAAATCCCTGCAACGCATAACTGTCATATGCAGTCACGAATATAATTCGAGTGCTTGAAGGCACAAGCGAAGCAAAGTCTATGCCGTTGAGCATAGGCATATTGATGTCGAGAAATATTATGTCAACATTTCCATCCATTACGGGCTTGATTGCTTCAGCTGCAGATTCATAACATCCCATATTTTGGAGCGACGGGGTCTTTTCTATATAAGCCTTCAATAGTTCACGAGCAAGTGGCTCATCATCGATCACTATGCAATTCAATCTGTTTTCCATAATAATAAAACGTTTCAAACCCCCATTGATTGTATTGGTCTTCGTAGAGCAGCAACTTTTATTTTAAGTTCCGCTTTGAATTCAAATGACTCCTTGACAATATTTAGGTCATAGGCTCCCGGATAAATGAGTTCGAGCTGCTTCTCAATGTTTCTTAATCCTACTCCTGATGATCCTTTCTCAAGATTCTCAGTCTGCTCATACTTGCTTGAATTTATGACGCTACAGCTAAGCCATTCTTTGTCGATCTGAATATTTATATGAATAAAACCTCTATTGTCAATGACAGCTACATGCTTGAAAGCATTCTCTACAAGAGTCAGAATCATTAGAGGGGCAATTTGTAAAGAATCATCTTTTATGGTCGGGAGATTGCATGAAAATTTCACTGATGGATTGAGTCGAAGGCTCATAAGGCGCGTATAGTCGTTGATGAATTGCATTTCCTTTGGTATGGCTACTGTCTTTGATTGTGAATCATAGATCATGAATCTGAGCATGCTGCTCAGCTCGTAGAGAGCCTGTTGAGCCTTCCCTGCATCTATGGCAATCAGAGCGTAGATATTATTGAGAGAATTGAAAAGAAAATGAGGGTTTAATTGAGCTTTCAAACTCGTCAATTCAGTGTTTCGACGTTCCGCTTCGAGTTCAAGAACCCGACTTCTCATTTCTTCTCTTGTTTTCGACAATCTCATTGCGAATGCCAATGCAATTGAAAGTATCATCATGATTCCATCTCTGATAATGAAACTCATATATCCCATGAATATTTGTCCGGTCGAAAGCTTTACTCCTTGAAGATGCCGAGGTCGTGGATAGCCACCGTGATTTTCAAACCATAGAGGAAGCAAAGAACACAAAAATACCACAATCACTACATTAAGGAAGAAAAAAAGTAGCTTGTTATCTTTCTCGAAAAAGATTTTCGGAACAATAAGAAAATAGTTGATACAGAATACTCCGGTATAGCATGTTGCAATCAGAAGATTGAAAGCAGTCATGTCTTTTGGCTCATTCTCGTGAGTAAATAGTATCAACATAGATGGAAAATAGAAAAGCAGGAAGGCAAGCATAATTACTGCTGCCGTCCCTGCCTTACTCGACTTGATTTGTGGAGTCATATAAATAGAATAGTGGAATAGTGATTTACTTATTCATATCTTATAGCTTCGATTGGGTCAAGGTTTGACGCCTTAGCTGCCGGATAAAACCCAAATATAATGCCGATTACAGTGCAGACTAAAAACGACAGAATTACCGAAGATGGATCAATCTGGACCGGCCAATTGGCAAATATCTTTATCATCCATGTGGCAAGAGCTCCCAAAAGAATCCCTAAGATACCTCCAGTCACTGAAATGATAATTGCTTCAATCAGAAACTGCGTCATAATGTCGCGCCCTGTCGCGCCTATACTCATACGAAGCCCAATCTCACGTGTACGCTCCGTCACACTCACTATCATAATGTTCATGATACCGATACCACCTACAAGCAAAGAAATTCCTGCTACGGCAGCCAGAAGCACTGTCATCATCGATGACGTAGAAGATATCATTTCTGCCAATTCCTGCATTGAGCGAATCGTAAAATTGTCTTCTTGCTCCGGACGAAGCTTATGGTTTGTGCGCAGAATATCAGTAATTTCTGCTATCGTCTCATCTGTTTTATTCTCGTCGATGGCAGAAGCTTGAATTCCTTGCAGATAGTCGATGGCAAGCATTCGTTTCATTACAGTAGTATAAGGCACGAGCGCTAAGTCATCTTGGTCCTGACCCATTGTATTGTAGCCTTTCTCATCAAGCACTCCGATTACAGTGAGAGGGATAGAACCGAATCTAACCACTTTACCTAAAGGATCTGTTCCATCAGGAAAAAGATTTTTTACAAGGGTCTTTCCAAGCACACAAACTTTAGCTGCTGTCTTGACATCATCTTCAGTAAACATTTCACCCTCTGTGACTTTGCGCTGGCGAATGTCAAGAAACTGTGTGTTGACACCCTGAGCCTGCGAAGGGTAGTTATTGTTGCCGTTGACCCACTGGCCTGATGAAGATACTGAGGGCGTAATATTTGCTATAGTGGTAGCTTGATTGACAATGGCATCGTAATCAGCCGGTTTTAGAGTCTGCATGTCTTCGCTGCTTTGGCGTACACCCCCACGTCGTTCTGCGCCTGGCATAATCATAATCATGTTGCTACCCATCTCAGATATCTGAGCCTTTATAGAGTTCTTTGATCCCTGGCCGATGGCAAGCATTGCGATTACTGCTCCCACTCCGATGATGACTCCAAGCATCGTAAGGAAGCATCGCATCTTGTTGTTGCCAAGAGCCTTAACCGCTATTTTTGATAAACTCGCTATATTCATAATTTTAAGTCAACTTTCTCTTACGAAAGTTGAGGGTTATAAGGTTATGAGGTTATTTTATTCAGTATCTACAGGAAGGTTTCTATAGACTTCTTCTGCCGACTTGATGTCATGATTATATTCATCGCTCACAATCCTGCCATCTTTAAGCATTATATTGCGCGAGGAGTAAAGAGCTATCTCCGGATTGTGCGTCACAAATATAATTGTCTTTCCCTCCCGATGCAGACGCTGAAAAAGGGTCAGAATGGAAAAAGATGTCCTCGTGTCAAGGTTGCCGGTAGCCTCGTCGGCAAGTATTATGACAGGATTGTTCACAAGTGCACGTGCAATGGCTACTCGTTGTTGCTGACCTCCCGACATCTGGTTGCTCTTATGATAGATTCTTTCTCCAAGTCCTACTTCCCGAAGACATTTCTCAGCCCTCTCCGCTCTTTCTTTTGCGCTTACTGATGAGTTATAGAGCAATGGAAGCTCTACATTCTCAAGCGCGGTAGTCTTGGGCAGAAGATTGTAGTTTTGGAAAATGAAACCTATCTTTCTGTTTCTGATTCTTGCGCGTTCATTCTTACCCATTCCCTTTACAGCAATCCCATCAAGGTAATATTCCCCTGAAGTAGGAGTGTCCAGGCATCCGAGAGTGTTAAGGAGTGTAGATTTTCCCGAACCGGATGTACCCATGATGGTCACAAACTCTCCTTCATGGATGGTGAAAGAGACCCCTCGAAGTGCCTTCACAGTCTCATCTCCAACCTTGAAGTAGCGTTTAAGGTTTTCAATTTTTATTATCTCTTTTTTTCCCATTTCTTATTTCCTCTTATTAGCTCCCGGCGGCTTTGGCATGAATGGATTTTCCTGAGCTTTTGGTCCATCATTGACTCCTTTCTTCTCTTCATATTGCAGAGCAATCTTATCCCCCGGTTTGATACCTGAGGTTATCTGCTGATAGACACTGTTTTTCAGTCCAAGTTGCACGGCAGTTTCTATGAGTCGATTGTCTCTTACTACCCATACTGAATGTTTTGTGGGCTCTTTAAGTGGTTCAGGTTTAGGAAGATCATTGCCTTCTTCGTCTGCCATCGGCTCAAATTTCAGAGCTTTCAGTGGCACTGCGTTAGCGCCTTCAAGCTCGAGCGTATATATTGATAGATTGGCAGTCATGCCCGGAAGAAGTTTATGGTCGGGATTCGTAGTAGATACTATTGTCTCGTATGTCACGACATTGTTCGTTGTCGTAGGATTAATACGCACTTGAGTCACTGTTCCTGTGAATGTGTCATCCGGATAAGCATCCACTGTGAAGGTAACATGCTGGCCAACTTTCACCTGACCTATATCTGCTTCATCGACTGCACCAACTACTTGCATATGGTCAAGGTCGGCGATAACATAGAGGCTTGCCACATTCATACTTGAAACGACTGTCTGACCCTCTTCCACTTCTCTCGAAACCACAATTCCATCGATAGGGGCCGTGATTTCAGCATATGTAAGGTTTTTAGCTGCCCTCACTCTATCAGCTTGACTTTTCTCGTATGCCATCTTTGAGACTTCATAATCCTTTTTAGAAGTCTGAAACTCATAGTCGGATATCAGTTTCTCAGCATGCAGAGCCTTATCGCGCTCATAATTGCTTTTATTGTATTCATATGTAGCTTTAGCGGAGGCAAGGGTAGCATCAGCACTCTGCAATTCACTTTGAAGCACTGTCTTGTCAATCTCGGCTATCAATTGTCCTTTCGTCACTTGATCGTTGAAGTCTACGAAAAGATTGCTGATAATACCTGTCACTTGCGTACCGACATCAACCGAAGTCACTGACTCCATGGTTCCCGTGGCAGTCACTACCTCCGACAAGGAAGTAGGCTCTACCGTATATGTATCCAGCTCGAAAGATGTCTTGT
Source organism: uncultured Porphyromonadaceae bacterium (assembly GCA_947175225.1). GTDB lineage: Bacteria > Bacteroidota > Bacteroidia > Bacteroidales > Muribaculaceae > Lepagella. Next base: position 1,552 of record CAMWLX010000143.1, on the reverse strand, counting down.
CAGAGCAGGAGCTGACTGCTAACAGTACGGCAGCCGGAAATATAGTCTTTCTCATTATATAGTAACTATTTTATTAGGGTTTTATAATCTGAATTCAAAAAGAAACTTCCTGGGTCGCGTAATAGTTTATGGTCTTTTCGGCAAGAATAGCCATATACTTGGTCTGCAGAAGTTCAAGCCGCGCATTCAGTAGATTGTTGTGGGCTGTCAATAGATCGAGTGGATTGACATATCCAAGTTCAAACTGTCGGTTTACCAAATCATCTGTGAGCTTCATCGCATTAAGCTGAGAGATGCCTGCGTTATATCTTGCCTGGGCATTTGTCGCGTCTATGTAGAGGCTTTCGATTGTTTGCGAGAGGTTGTCGAGCAATTCTTTCTTGGTGATGTCATATTCCTGCTCGGCTATTCTTGCTTTTGCCACGGCTCTTTTTGTTGAGTTGCCGTCGTATATTGGTATGCTGAGGCTAAGGCCTAAGTTTTCATTGAAGTTATGTCCCATTTGGCTTGTCCAGCCAGAGCCTCCCGAATTGTAGCCGGTGCTCAGCCCACCCTGCAAGGCTATGTTGGGGAGGTTTCCAGCCTTGGCTATCTTGACGTCATTGGCATATATCTCCTTGCTCAATTCATTGCTTTTTATCGTTGGGAGCCATGCTGCGGCAGTATTGTAGACTTCAATTCTGTCTGGAAGGGGAGCGAGTACGTCTGAATCCGGGAATTTTACATCTGCTACTTGTAGGTTATAGTCTATTCCAAGTTCAAGTATTTTCTTAAGAGCCATCTTCGCACTTTCGTAGTTGCTCGTTGCTTGCGTCAGGTTGTAGGCGTCTTGTGCCCTCTGGCTCTCTATCTGTGCATAATCCACTTGTGATGACCTTCCTGATTCTGTCAGTTTAAGTGCTCGTTCCGCTTGGGCTGTACTGACCTGCAGGGTTTGCTCTGCGATTGATACTGTCTCCTCAGCATACATTATGTTGAGATAAGCCTCAAGTATACCGAGTTTAAGGGTTTTCACTACATCATCGCCGGCAAGATTCTGCTGCTGTTCAAGTATCTTAGCTGATTCCTGTCGGTATTTCCTTACGTTTCCTTCCCATACTGTCCAGGATGCACCGATATTGTAGGTGCTCCCATATGAATTGCCGTTGCGTCCTGAACTCGGTGATGGATAATTGGTCAGAGATTGGTTGGTGTTGAAAGCTACCGTAGGAAGCCAAGCATCTTTTGCAGATAAATAGTCCTGGCGGGCTGTCTGGATATTCAGCATAGTTCGCCGTATAGCTGTATTGTTCGTAGTGGCCCATTCGACACAGTCATCGAAAGTCCAGATCTTGTCTTGGGCTCTCAGTAAGGCTGAACTCACTGATAAGCCGGCAAGTAGAAGAATCAGTCTGCATTTTTTCATCATAACTGTTTTGATTAGTCTTAATCTTTTCCTTGATGCAAAATTAATCTATATGTTTCTAATAAAAAAGAAAATACGGCACATACCTTAATTTTTATGGTAAAAAGTAAAAAAAGAGGGGTCATTGCAACTCGATACACTCAAGTG
>CAMWLX010000142.1 GCA_947175225.1 uncultured Porphyromonadaceae bacterium | reverse complement strand
TTGCGATAGAAATAACTTTTTATATTAGAAAGCGAGATCAAAGAAGAAGCTCGGTCAGAGACCGAGCTTTTTCATTAGTGTATCCATTTTAGATGTGATTTGGCAGTTAGCAAGATTGCCTATGCTGCCGAGGTGAGTGTGATGCACACCTCGGTGGGGATGGTAGGTGCCGTTTTGGACTTCCATTCCAATTTTCTTGTATGCATCGCGGAAGGGCATTCCTTCGAGGACAAGACGATTGACGTCTTCTACCGTAAAAATATAGTCGTAGCGGCTATCGTCGAGGATATTATCTTTTATTCGGATTTCTCCAAGCATATAGGTAGCCATATCGAGACATTCTATTAGTTCTGATGATGCAGGGAATAAAATGTCTTTCAATAGTTGTAGGTCGCGGTTATATCCGAGAGGGAGATTGGCCGTGAGGAGAGCGATTTCATTCTGTATGGATTGCAGGCGATTGCATTTGCCTCTCATGATTTCAAATACATCCGGATTCTTCTTGTGAGGCATGATGCTTGAGCCTGTAGTAAGCTCATCGGGGAAAGATACGAAAGCAAAATTATTGCACATCCACATGCAGACATCCATTGCAAGGTGTCCGAGAGTTGAAGCTACGGCTCCTATTGCTGCTGCTACGGCTCTTTCTGTTTTCCCTCTGCTCATTTGGGCTGCAACCACATTGTAGTGAGGATTAGAAAAGCTGAGAAGTTCTGAGGTCATCTCGCGGTCGAGGGGGAAAGAACTTCCGTAGCCGGCAGCAGACCCAAGCGGATTTTGGTTGGCGATGTTGTAGGCAGCCACTATCATCTGCATATCGTCTGTGAATGATTCGGCATAGGCTCCAAACCATAATCCGAAAGAAGAGGGCATTGCTACTTGAAGGTGTGTATAGCCCGGCATAAGTTTGTCTTTATGCTTTTCGGAGAGTTCGATCAGCTTTTCGAAGAGATGATTTATGCTTTCAGAGATATGTTTGAGTTCGTCGCGGAAGAAAAGTTTCAGGTCTACGAGAACTTGATCGTTGCGTGAGCGACCGGAATGAATCTTTTTTCCTACATCTCCAAGGCGTTCAGTAAGAAGAAACTCCACTTGCGAATGGACGTCTTCTACGCCATCTTCTATTTGAAATTCTCCACGTTCAATTTCGTCGGCTATTTGTTGCAACGCAGGAAGGAGGAGGTCAAGTTCTTCTTTAGTCAACAATCCGATTGACTGGAGCATTCGGATGTGAGCCATCGAACCTTGAACGTCGTATTTGGCGAGTCGGAGGTCAAGCTCTCTGTCCTGGCCGACGGTGAATTTCTCGATTGCTTTGTCAGGCTCAAAGCCTTTGTTCCATAATTTCATAATATGTTTTGTTGGTTGATAGCTGTCAAGATGTCAAATTGACAAAATGACTATATCTTTATATTTTTTATGAGTTGGATGTAAGTATCTATAGCATCAGATATTTCGGAAATATATATGAATTCATCTGCAGAATGGGATCTTGCAGACTGTCCCGGTCCCATTTTCAGTGACGGAATGCCGTGCATCAGAGCCATATCTGACGTAGTGGGAGAGACGAAGGTTTCTTTTCCAAGATACGTTGCTGCTTTGACAAGTGGATGCTGATCGTCGATTACAGATGCATGAACTCGCGTAGATCTTGGTGTCAGTTCGCTCCAATTTACACATTGCCTTAAAAGCTCTACAGTTTCTTCATTGCTATAAGCGTCAGTAGTTCGAATATCAGCAACATAGGAACAAGAGTCAGGGACAACGTTGTGTTGAGAGCCACAATTGATCATTGTCACGCTCACTTTGATAGGGCCTAAAACATGGCTTGTCTTTTCCGGAGCAAAATCTCTTAGAAGATTTATGTCTTCTATTGCCCTATAAAGAGCATTTACACCCTCATTTCGAGCAGCATGTCCCGCCTTTCCTTTTGCAACACAGTCGAGCACAAGAAGACCTCGTTCGGCAATTGCGGGTTGCATACCTGTTGGTTCTCCTACGAGCACCATGTCAGGAGTCAATCCATTTTCTGCAAGATAGGGTAAAAAAGCTCTCATGCCAAATTCTCCCATCACTTCCTCTGCGGCAGTGATCGCAAGAATCAGATTCACCGGAAGGTTGGGATCATCTTTCAATGCAAGAAAAGCCATTGCAAGCGCTACTCCCGAGGCTCCGGCATCATTGCTCCCAAGACCGTAAAGCTTATCTCCTTCAATGTCAGGGCTAAATGGAGCGCGAGTGTAGGAAGCAGCCGGTCTGACCGTATCATGATGCGAATTGAGCATCAGGATTGGTTTTGAAGGGTCAAAATTGGGGGTGAGGACATATACGTTGTTGTGAAGTCTTTTTACTTCACCTGCGCCGTTTTCTTTTAGCCATTCCTCCCATATGTCGGCCGTAGCAGACTCTTCCCTTGAAAAAGAGGGAGTAGAGATTAGGCGTTGGAGAAGGGAAATGTGGTCCTCATTCATAGATGTTGTGTAATTTGATGTACGCTTAATGGAGCATGCTCTATTACTAATTTTGACTCGGAGGGAAGTATTCCTTTCAAACTTGTGTTGATTTGTTATCTAATAATGGTGCCGGAGTCGGAAAGGAGATTTTCGGCTTTGCATATCCTGACTTCTTTTACGCCTTTGGCTGCTGAGTCAAGGGCGTTGGTAAGTTTGGGGATCATGCCTTTCGCCACAGTTCCGTTTTCTTTTAGAGCATTGAAATTCTGTTTTGTAATTAGAGGAATTACAGAATTGTCGTCTTCTACATCAGCAAGGACACCGGCTTTCTCAAAACAGTAGGTGAGAATCGTCGGGGCGATGCGGGATGCTCCGATTGCTATTGCAGATGCTACTGAGTCGGCATTGCAGTTTAGGAGAGTCCCTTTTCCATCATGGCATATAGCACAGACCACCGGAGTGATTCCAGCTTCAAGAAGAATACGGATTAGAGTGTCATTGACATCCTTAGGGTTGATATCTCCAACAAATCCATAGTCAATAGGATTAGCCGGACGACGGGTAGCTTTGATAATATTTCCATCAGCTCCTGAGAAACCGAGGGCATTGCATCCATTAGCTTGGAGCATTGCAACGATTCGCTTATTGATCAGACCTGCGTATATCATAGTGACAATGTCAAGAGTTGCACGGTCAGTCACGCGCCTGCCCTCTATCATAGTGGTCTCTATACCCATTTCCTTGCTTAGACGTGTAGCTTCTTTGCCACCTCCATGCACAAGAATTTTCGGACACTCAAGTTTTGAGAATATGCTTACAAAATCAGCAAGAGCGGTGGGATCGTCGATGACGTTCCCACCAATCTTTACAACATTTATATTATTAATCTCCATTTTAATCAATTGCTTAGACTTTCAAGAAGACGTTTGATCACAACTTGTGCTGAAATCTCTCTGTTAGCAGCCTCTGGAATCACGATGCTTCTATCAGATTCAATCACATCGTCAGTGACAATCATATTGCGTCTAACCGGCAAACAATGCATGAAATAAGCGTTGTTGGTAAGCGCCATCTTTTCTGCGTCTACAGTCCAATCACGGTCTGTTGACAGCACTTTCCCATAATTTGGATCTGCATATGCCGACCAGTTTTTAGCATATATGAAATCTGCGCCTTCAAAAGCTTTGCGCTGATCATATTCTATCTTGGCTCCTTTTGTGAATGCAGGATCAAGTTCATAGCCGTGGGGATGTGTGATTACAAAGTCATAGCCAGCTGCAATCATCCACTCTGCGAATGAATTTGGCACAGCCTGAGGGAGAGCTTTGGGATGAGGCGCCCAAGTCATAACCACTTTCGGACGCTCCTTAGTCTTGTATTCCTCGATTGTGATTAGGTCTGCAAAACTTTGGAGAGGATGTCTTGTGGCTGCTTCCATGCTGAAGACAGGTTTTCCGGAATACTTGATAAACTGAGAAATCACCTTCTCTTCGTAATCATCCTTTTTGTTGGTCAGACCGGCAAATGAACGTACGCCGATTATGTCGCAGTAGCAGCCCATGACTGGGATAGCCTCAAGAAGATGCTCTGCTTTGTCACCGTCCATAATCACTCCTCGTTCTGTCTCCAGTTTCCATGCTCCTTGGTTGACGTCAAGAACTATGACATTCATACCGAGATTCATGGCGGCTTTCTGAGTAGAAAGACGAGTGCGAAGTGAGGAATTGAAGAAGATCATAAGAAGGGTCTTATTGCGTCCAAGACCTGTGAATGCGAATTTATCTTTCTTAATAAGAGCGGCTTCAGCAAGAGCTTTGTCGAGTGCGCCTATATCTTCAACACATGTGAATTTTTTCATTTTCAGCAATTTTACGAGTTAATGGCCTTCTTCAGTTCAGTCAGGAAGATGTCAGCATCTTTTTTAGAAATGGTAAGGGCAGGAAGCAACCTGACTGTCAATTTCCCTGCTCCTCCGGTAAAGATATGATGATCGAAAAGAAGTTTTTTCCTGAGGTCAGAACCTGTGAAACCATCGACTTCAAAACCAATCATAAGACCGCGGCCTCTTACATCAGATATTTGTGGTATTTTTTTCAGTTCATCGATCAGATATTCTCCGACAGAGGCAGCATTCTCAATCAGTTTTTCATCTTCTATAATGTCGAGAACTGAGATTGCAGCTGCACATGCGAGGTGATTGCCACCGAAAGTAGTGCCGAGCATTCCCTTTTTAGCTTCAATAGCAGGAGAAATGAGGACGGCTCCCATCGGAAAACCATTCGCAATACCTTTTGCACAGGTTATTATGTCTGGTTTTATGTCATGGTGCTGATGAGCAAAGAATTTTCCAGAGCGTCCGTATCCGGATTGAATTTCGTCAAGAATAAGGAGGGTCTCTGTTTCTTTACATTCATTAGCCAGAGCGTGCATGAACTCAGTAGATGGCTCATGGATTCCTGCTACTCCCTGAATGCCTTCAATGATAGCAGCGGCATATTCTTTTGTGGAAAGAGCAGCTTTCATGGCCTTCAAGTCATTCAGAGGAACGAAAGTGACATTTTCAGTCTTGTTGAATGGGGCTTGAATAGCAGGATTGTCTGTGGCAGCCACCGCTCCGGAAGTACGTCCGTGGAAAGCATGGCCAAAAGCAAGAATCTTGCTTCTTCCGGTAGCGAAAGAAGCTAATTTCATTGCATTTTCATTTGCCTCAGCTCCTGAATTGCATAAGAAGAGAGCATAGTCGTCGTAGCCTGAAGCTTTACCAAGTTTCTCGGCAAGGCGCTCCTGAAGAGAATTAAGCACGGAGTTAGAGTAGAAACCAAGTGCTGCTACCTGTTTGGAAACTGCATCTACATATCGGGGATGAGCATGACCTACTGAAATCACAGCGTGCCCACCATACAGGTCAAGATATTCAGTTCCGTCGGCAGTATAGACGTGATTTCCCGAACCTTTTATAGGCTCAATATCATAAAGAGAATATACATCAAATAGTTTCATAACTCTTAGAATGCTGAGGGTTTAAGACGAAGCCCGGTGGTCTGGTCGATTCCGAGCATAATGTTCATGTTTTGCACAGCCTGTCCGGAAGCACCTTTCAAAAGATTGTCGATAGCGCAGGTCACAAGGAGTTTCTTCCCGTGTTTTTCGACATGGAGGATTGCCTTGTTGGTATTTACCGCCTGTTTAAGGTCAATTGGTTTGTCACTGACTATAGTGAAAGGAGCATCTTTATAGTATTCCTTATATAGGTCAGTCACTTCCTCTTCAGTCAGACTGCAGTCAAGTGTAGTCACTGCAAAAATGCCTCTGGGGAAATCTCCGCGCATAGGGACGAAATTAATTGTAGCAGTATTGTCTGGCTGCAGTTTTTTCAGAGTTGCACCGATTTCAATCAGATGCTGATGGGTAAATGGCTTATATACCGACAGATTATCGTTTCGCCAACTGAAGTGAGTAGTTGCTCCAGGTTTTACTCCAGCTCCTGTGGAACCAGTAAGAGCTGTGATGTTGATGTCTCCTTCAGCCGGGAGCAAATGTGCTTTTGCAAGCGGAAGAAGAGAAAGTTGGAGTGCGGTCGCAAAGCAGCCTGGGTTAGCCACTGAATCAGAAGTTGCAATCTTATCTATTTGGAGTTCAGGCAAACCATATACATATCCCTCAGACTCGTCTCTGAAATCTTGAGCAAGGTCGATCACTTTGAGACCATCTGGACGAGCATTTTCTTCCCAAAACTTTTTACTTTGGCCATGGGCGGAGCAGAGGAAGAGGATGTCGATATCTTCGAGGGGATGAGAATCAGAAAATACAAGATCTGTTTCTCCTAACAGTCCTCCATGTACGTCAGTAATCGGTTTTCCGGCATTACTTGAAGAGTGTACGAATTCGATGCTCACCTCAGGATGGTTGATGAGCAGGCGGAGGAGTTCGCCGGCAGTGTAGCCGGCACCTCCGATTATACCAATTTTTTTCACTCTGATTTTCCGTTTTTGACCTGATTGTTGTGGTATATCTTCATTTGGTTGCCCAGAATCTTTGTGAATCCCTTCACATCGTCGGCAGTCCATGCCTTATTGACTTCGCCGTATTCGCCGAAGTCGGTCTTCATCAGGTCAAATGGTGAGTCTACGCCTACGAGAGTATAAGAGTAGGGGCGGAGAATAAGTTCTACAGTGCCGGTCACATTACGCTGAGAGCTTTCAAGCATCTTTTCGATGTCGCGCATAACGGGTTCGAGATACTGAGCCTCGTGGAGGAACATTCCATACCATGTGCCGACTTGGTCTTTCCAATACTGTTGCCATTTGGTAAGTGTGTGCTTTTCAAGCATCTTGTGAGCTGCAATTATGAGTATAGGTCCGGCTGCCTCGAAACCGACACGACCCTTGATGCCGATAATAGTATCGCCTATGTGCATGTCGCGTCCGATGCCGAAGCGTGAACCGATACGCTCAACTTCACGGATAGCCTCTATCTTATCTGTATATTCTTTGCCGTTTACTGCAGAGATTTCACCCTCTTTGAAAGAAATAGTTAGTTTCTCCGGTTCAGTTGCAGTAATTTGAGAAGGATATGCTTCTTCCGGGAGCGTTTGTTCGGAGTGCAACGTCTCTTTTCCTCCGATTGAAGTTCCCCAAAGACCCTTGTTGATGGAATATTCCATCTTCTTAAAGTCGGCTTCATAGCCGTGCTTCTTCAAATAGTCGATTTCATATTCACGGGTGAGAGTGAGATCGCGGGTCGGAGTGATTATCTCGATTTCTGGAGCGAGGATTTGGAAAGTGAGGTCGAAGCGCACTTGATCGTTACCTGCGCCGGTTGATCCGTGAGCAATTGCATCTACTCCAAGTTTTTTGGCATATTCGATAGTTGCAATAGCTTGGAAAATTCTTTCAGAACTTACGGAGATAGGGTAGGTGCCGTTGCGGAGCACATTTCCGGCTATCATGTATTTGATGCTCTTGTCGTAATAGTCTTTTGTCACGTCAAGAGTGGCGTGAGAAGCGGCTCCAAGACGCTTGGAACGATCGGCAATTGCAGCGAGTTCTTCTTCAGAAAAACCGCCAGTGTTTGCGATTGCTGTGTGAACTTCATATCCGAGGTCTTCGGAGAGATATTTTACTGCGAAGGAGGTATCGAGACCTCCTGAAAATGCGAGAAGCACTTTCTTTTTATTATTTACTTGTGTCATTTCTATTATTCGTAAAACTGTTTTAACTATCACTTAGCAGATAGATGTCAATTTGTCAAGTTGACAAATTGACCAAATGAAATAATTATTACTTCTTGAGGTGGAGGAGTCGTTTGATACGGTTGCGTACCTTAATCATATAGGGATTGGCTCTCTTGTCGGCTGGGAGAGGCTGTTTGGGGTCGAAAAGCATGCCTGTGCAGAGACACATACGTCGGTTGTTTCGCTGCAGGATGTCGTAATTTTTACAACCTTGGCAACCTTGCCAGAACTCATCGTCGTCGGTCAGCTCAGAGAATGTTACCGGTTTGTAGCCCATTCTTGAGTTGAGTTTCTTGACGGGAAGTGAGGTAGT
>CAMWLX010000141.1 GCA_947175225.1 uncultured Porphyromonadaceae bacterium | reverse complement strand
TATCTCTCTATGCTCGGCTTCCTTGTGAATGAATGGGGCGAGTGTTTCGACCAGGTCTGGGGTAAACGAGGAGGTGGCAATCTCCACTTTGTGCTTGGACAGGAATTCTAATTAAGAATTTTTAATTTAGAATTTTGAATTAGTGAGTATTAGGTGAGCATAATCAGTTTAAACTTTAATGGGCTATAGTTGTCTTTAAAGTAGTAATAATTTTAAAATAGAAATAACATGAAGAAACTTATCATATCGTTAGCACTTGTGCTGACTGCCTTCGTTGGGGCTTACGCTCAGAAGTTTGCGCTCGTGGATATGGATTATATCCTGCGCAATGTCCCCAGCTATGAGATGGCAAATGAGCAGCTCAACCAGGTGTCGCAGCGTTGGGAACGTGAGGTCACAGAACTTTCCAAGGAGGCTGAGACAATGTATAAGAACTATCAGGCTGAGATGATATTCCTGACCGACGACCAAAAGAAGTCGCGTGAGGAGGAAATCGTGGCAAAGGAAAAGCAAGTGACAGATCTACGGTATAAATACTTTGGTCCGGAAGGTGAACTCTTTAAGAAGCGCCAGAGCCTCATGAAGCCAATTCAGGAAGATGTATACAACGCTGTCAAGGCAGTATCTGAAGAGAAAGGATATCAAGTGATATTCGACAGAGCATCTTCTCAGAGCATCGTGTTCGCTTCTCCAAAGATTGATGTCAGCAACGAAGTGCTTGCAAAACTCGGATATTCTAAGTGATTCAAATTTCACTTTGTGAAATTTGAGGTTTATGTGGTGATGGGTTTATAGGTATATGGGGTATGGTAAATTGAAATATTAAATAATAACAAATAAAATCAAACACGAAAGAAATGATCAAGAAAGTACTTTTGGCCATCGCGCTTATATGCCCGATGCTTCTGTCTGCTCAGACCCTTAAGATTGGTCTTGTAGACTTCAATGCAATCTTTGAAGTTATGCCTGAGACAACCGCTGCTCGCAACCAAGTTAAAGAAGTGAGCGACAAATATGACGCGGAATATAAGAAACTCGGCGAAGAGATGAATCGTCTGGTAGAAGAGTATCAGAAAATGTCGGAAAACGAACTTCCTGCAATTAAAGAGCGCAAGACACGCGAGCTCAGCGACTATCAACAGAAGATTCAACAGTTTGAGCAGACAGCTATGCAGGATCTACAGAATATGCAACGTGATCTTTATGGCCCAATCCAGCAGAAATTGGTACAGGCAATCGAAAGCGTAGGACGTGAAGGTAACTATTCACTCATCCAGATGTATGATCCTCAGCTTACCCTTTATCATGCAGCCCCTGTAGAAGATGTGACAGCTGCTGTGAAGGCTAAACTTGGTCTCAAATAAGATTGATGTCAATATTGGTTGAATCCAACTCCATGACAGATAATTTGAAATATAGAGTGGCGGAGGCTTATGCTTCCGCCATTTCCGTAGGTCCTATCGGGGTTTTCGATTCCGGATATGGCGGACTTACCATCCTCCGCGATCTCAGAAAGACTCTTCCGGAATATGATTATCTCTATTTAGGGGATAATGCGCGTGCTCCTTATGGCTCGAGGAGTTTTGAAGTGATATATCGCTATACTCTTGAAGCTGTCAAGGAGCTTTTTGGGAGGGGATGTCCGCTTGTCATTTTGGCTTGCAACACTGCGTCGGCAAAGGCGTTGCGTACGATTCAGCAGAAAGATCTTCCCGGAATAGATCCTACGCGCAGGGTATTGGGTGTGATCCGTCCTACTGTAGAGATACTTGACAAAGTCTCTAAATCAGGACATGTCGGGATATTAGGAACGCCCGGCACGGTGGCGAGCGAGTCATACGTCATAGAGACTGCCAAATTGTTTCCTGAGATGAAAGTAGCACAACAGGATTGTCCGTTGTGGGTTCCGATTGTGGAGAATTCAGAAGCGGATGGAGTGGGTGCAGATTATTTCGTCAAGAAGTATATCGACATGCTTATGTCGAAGGATTCTGATGTAGACACATTGGTGCTTGCCTGCACTCATTATCCTCTGCTTATCGACAAGATACGCAAATATACTCCTGAAGGGATGAAGATTCTTGAGCAAGGGCACTTGGTGGCTGAGTCGTTGAAAGATTACCTGAAGCGGCATCCTGAGATGGAGCGACGGCTTTCTAAAGGAGGAACAGCCGAATTCCTTACGAGTGAAAATCCTGAGAAGTTTGATTCGCTTGCCTCTCTGTTTACCCATCATCCTGTCAAATCACATCGTTGCACATTGGATTAAAATATCATGGAAAAAGAAAATATTTCGGAAGCCGTCATGGCAAGGTTGCAGTCGCTTTCTGAGCGTCTGCAAAGCAATCCTGAAGATGAGAGCGCTTTGATAGAGAGGGGACGCTTGCATTGGAGTCTCGGTCATCGAAGCGAGGCTATCAATGATTATTTGGCCGCCCAAAAGATAAATCCTGAGGGAAATGCTAAAGAACTACTCAAGGCCACCTACGAAATCCTAAATTTCTACAATAAGGATCTATATAATCCTTAAATTTTAATGCATAATGCATAATGCATAATGCATAATGCATAATCACTAAGCTATGGACATTTAATTATGAATTATGCATTTAGGTTAGAGTTCCCATGGGAAGAACATAGGCACCTGCACCGCCTCCGGGCGTTTTGCAGGTGTATGTTTTTTCTGCGGGTATAGCATGATGCGGCGTTCTCGTGTCCAGCCTCGGTCGTGGTTGCGGATATAGACCATGACAAGTCCTTTCATTCCTTTTGCACGTCGACGGAAATCTCCGGTCAGATCGGTCATGTCGGCTGCTTGGTGGGTTTCATATTCCATCACGCGCTGGCCTCCGGCTACGACACTTACTGAGATGCGGTCGCCATAGCTCATAAGAGAGTCTGTGCGCCCTACTGCCACGCGGCGCACTGTGCGTGATGTGTAGATAGGTGCTCCTGAAGAGCTTGAAGTGTAATATATACTGTTCATAATCCGGAAGTTTTTTGCGTGATCATGCCGTAATGGCGCGATCTTGGTAACATGTCGCAAATTTAATCCGGATGACTGCACGTTTCCGTGCAGTCTATTGTTAAATGATGTTAATTGGAATCAAAGTTAGGACTCATCTCAGTGAAGTTGTTTAAACAACTTCATTGTTTAGATTGGAATGTTATCCTCATGGTGGTAAAAATAAAAAAAAAAGAGAACTGGTAATCAGAAGATTAGCAATTCTCTATGGTACAGGAAATGGGACTCGAACCCACACAGCCTCAACGGCCAGGGGATTTTAAGTCCCCCGTGTCTACCATTCCACCATTCCTGCATCAGGAGCCGTGTGTCGGGTTTCCAAGTGCAAAGTTAATCATTTTTTTGATGGTGTCCAAATTTTTCAGCAAAAAAAGCAAAAAAGAAACCCTGCTGTCTCAGCAGGGTTTCTGCTGATGCCGCACAAGCGGCACCAGCGAACCTAAAGTTATTTTTATTTGCTTACGGTAGTCTCTGTTGATACTGGCTGATCGTTGTCGAGTGTGCAGATTGCAACACGGTTCCAGCTTTCTTCTTCAAACATGTGGCCGATACCCATACCTTCAGCCTTGATTCTATCAGCCTTGATTCCATATTTGCTTACGAGCATGTTCTTCACTGATTCAGCACGCTGGTTGGCGAGGCGTTCGTTGACTTCTGCAGGACCATCCTGAGATGCATAACCCTTGATGCTTACAGTAGCCTGTGGGTGATTCTTGAGGTAGGAAGCAACTGCTGCTACGTTTGGAAGCTGATCAGCCGGCACATTGTAGCGACCGATAGCGAAGTTGACATATCTTACAGTGCTGAGGAAGTCTTGAGTCTCTTTCACTACGACTGGCTTCTGATTCTTGAGCTGCTGAAGTTCAGATGCAAGTGCCATATTCTCGTTGTTGCTTGCATTGAGAGCATCGCCGGCTGCTGCAAGATCAGCACGTAGGTTAGTGACCTTTTCATTGAGGGCAGCGATCTCGTCGAGATTATATTCAGGAAGGCTGTATTTGAATCCATCGCCAAGTTTTACTGATACGCCTGCTGCGATATTGAATACAGCATCATTAGCGTTGTATGCGACTGTGGTCTGCTTTACGCCGCCTCCGGTCATATTCCAAAGTACGCTTGGGCGAATTGAGAGAGTGACATTATCGCTTACGTTGAAGTTGAAATTCAAGCCTGCCTTTGTGGCGAAGAAGTTCTGGTCATTGCCTTTGCCATTCTGATAGAGGTGACCCCAGCCTGCGCCTGCTACGGTTTCGATATCGAATACATTCTTTGTTCCGTATGGCTGGAAGAGCTTGAAGAGGTTGAGGGCTCCGTAAGTGCCAACATAGCTGGCATCGAATGCTGTCGTAGAGTGGGTCTGTCCTTTCCAATTGGAAGTGTTGACTGCTGCGTCTCCTTCTACTCCGAGTGCGAAAGCGGGAGTGATCTGCTTGCGGATGTCAAGGCCTGCGGCTCCGCGCATATCCTTGAAGAAGTTCTTTCCTGACTTGAGAGGAGTAGTAGCGCCACCTTGGACACCGATTGACATGTTGCTGAAGAAACCTGGTTTTTCGAGGGATTCCTGAGCCATTGTGGTTGCCGCTCCTGCTGCGAGGAATGCTACGGCGAGTAAAGTCTTTTTCATAATTGTGCGTTTTTTTAAGTTGATAAATTAAGATAGATGTGTTTTTCGGTTTACAGCTTCAATGAAGGAGTGTTCCGTTTCAGTGAAATTGTACCTTTAAAACGCGCCACAAGGAAAAATGGCACAAAGAAAATCTGCAAAAACATCACATTTAACAAATTTGTAATATTGATACAAATAAAATAGTCTATAAATCAATAAATTATAAGAAAGTGTTAAAATAAAAAAAAGACCCACATTTGTGAGTCTTTATGTATCGAATGCTTTCATGCTATGCATCGAAGAGAGTCTGACCTGTGACTATTGGAGGATTTCGAATGTAGCTTCGATAGGGTAATGGTCGGAGGTGTCGATGCGGTGGCGTTTTGTCTTTAGTGCCTTCAACTGAGGTCCTCGATATAGAATCTGGTCTATGTGGAATAGGAAGAGGAATTGGTTGAAGGTATTAGTAGGACCAATGCTTGTCTCGGGATATGCATCATTGAAACCAGCCTTGCGCATCAAGCCATAACTCCAACTTCCGGGCACATCATTGAAATCGCCGCAGGCTATCATAGGAGTGATGCCTGAAGTGGTCGTTATCATCTCATTCACATTCTGAGCCCTTGCGCGAAACGCCTCCCCAAGTTTAGGGAATATCTCATATCGGAACTCCTCATAGCTTTTCTTTGCCGTATGCACACCTTTTATCTCGGTAAGCACCTCACGCTCCGGATCTGAAAGATTGTAAGATGTCATATGGAAATTGACAATGGGAAGCTTAAATCCATTTATATCGACTTCGAAAAGATTCCATCTACGATGTGATCTCCAATAGTCTTCGTCATCTTGATTTGCACACTTGATTGGGATTGCTGTCACGGGATATTTCGACAATACCTTCAAATCCCTGCCGGAATGAGTGCCGGTAGCTCTATAAGGATATGCCGCATATAGCGAGTCGATCAATCCTCGGCTCCAATGATGGATCTCCGTGGGATTTTCAAAATTTTCAAGTTCCTGAAGGCAGACTATATCCGCTCCTGATTCTATTAAAAACTTGATAGCCCGGTTGCCCGGAGCCTCCGATTTGGTGGTGTCGGCAAGATGAAGACTATTGAATGTCATCAACCGGAATGTGCGCGTCTCGTCTTGTGCCGATTTGGAAAAAGCGATTGGAGTTACATCTTTCAGTGTACCCCATCCAAAAAACAGAGTCGCTCCTGCCAAGGCAGCCATTATCAGTCTCCCGTTTATCAGCCATAAGATTCCGACGATTAGCGTAGCTATGGCGAGATAGGGCAGAGCGAGCACCATTACGGATGGCACTGTCAGATAGTCCGGATTGCATTTGCCACCATAGCAAGCAGCTAATGTCACAATGAAAAGTATAATAGACGCTATCTTCAAGCAGAGACGTATAAGGGGCGAGATTATTATCATATCTGTTCTTTTTTTTGTGTAAGCTCAATTTGAACGCTATAGATTTATGAGTCGATAGGGTGGATTGAGATTGCTGTGCCTTATTTTTTATTTGAAAGTTTTTGTGAAAGTTCGTTAAGTTCCTTGCGTTCTTTTTTAGAGAGGCTCTCGTAGCCGGAAAGCTTTATCTTGTCGAGCAGAGAGTCGAGACGATCCATATCTGTCTGGCGCTGTTTCAGCACGCGGACCATCACGTCGGGTCGCCTACTGGCAGGACTCTTGGGCTTCTTGATGGCGATAGACGGAATCCATTTTGAAGGGTCGATTCCTTCGCGCAGCATAAGGCCTACGGCTACTCCCCATATAAGCCCTCCTATATGTGCAGCTTGATTGCCGCCTCCACCGACGAACGTCAGCAAGCAGCATACGACAGCCACCCATTTCAGCTTGACTCCTCCTATAAGAAAAAGATTGAGGCGATGGTCGGGAAGTCGGATAGCCGCCACACACATTACTGAGATAACTGCCGCGCTACATCCGCAAAGCCATCCTGAGCCATATCCAAGTGCAGCCGAAGCCAAAAACAGCATGCCTCCCACTAATCCGCCACCTACGAACGCAAGCAGCAGATGGCGGTCGGAAAGAGTATTCAGAAGAATCCTTCCAAACCAATAAAGCCACAATACATTAAAGAGCATATGCAGCACATCAAAATGCACCGCCATATAAGTAAGGAGAGTCCAAGGCCGGGTGAGAAATAAAGGAAAATATGATGGCAGTGTCAGCCATTCAGCAATGGGCACATAGAAATGCGCCATCTTTCCTAAAAGTGTCAGCACCATGACGATGATCCACACTCCGACTTCTCCTAAAGTAAGCCAAGCCAGAGTAGCACTCCCATCACAATATCTTTTAATCAATGCATAATTCATCAGTCACAATGCATAACATATTTTTGTACTCATGCATAATCCATAATTATATACTGTCGCGAAACTGATGATGCATTATGGAGTATGCATTATGAATTATTAATACCGGTGTAGCATTCCTTTCTTCTTCCAATATAGCAGGATGAATATGCCGAAGAGCATGCCGCCGAGATGGGCAAAATGCGCCACTGTGCTCATGCTTCCGCTCACTCCGAGGAAGAACTCGATCACACCATAACCAATCACCATATATTTGGCTTTGATAGGCACTGGAATAAAGAAAAGATAGAGTGGCATATCGGGAAATGTGAACGCAAATCCAAGCAAAATGCCGTAGATCGCTCCTGATGCCCCGATAGTGACCATCATCGACTTGAAATCGGCAATAGCCTGAATCCATTTTTGGTCGCCGCTCTGCACTGCAGCATCTACGATAGCCCTCATGTGTTCGGAAGTCAGTCCGTTGAGTTTGGCTATGCCGTCGACGTATTCAGATTTCCATGTCAGTTCCCACACCCCTTCCTGCACAAGGGCGGCTCCTACGCCGCAGACGATATAGAACATAAGGAAACGCTTTGCGCCCCATACTTGCTCAAGTATTCTGCCAAACATCCATAGCGAGAACATATTGAAGAGTATGTGTGCCGGGCTATGAGGATCGTGCATGAACATATATGTGAGTATCTGAGCAGGATTGAACAGAGAGCTGCCAAACATATGAAGTCCCAGATAATTTACAAGTGTCGTTGAAAAGCCCGGCACTATAATTTCTGCCAGCCACACGATCAGGTTGATTATAATCAGGTTTTTGGTCACCGGTGGGATAGAATTCCACCAGCCTCCAGACGAGGATCCATAGTTCATATTCGGGTTGTTTTGCGTTTTACAATGCAAAATTAACAAAATTAGTCTGCATTTCAGAAGAAAACAGGGAAAAAACGTTTGGTTTTTGTATTTTTTTTGTAAAAAAGTCTCTAATAAGTTTAATGTTAATGTTTTTAACACTATATTTACGTCCTGAAGTCAACCTTTTAAGGGGG
>CAMWLX010000140.1 GCA_947175225.1 uncultured Porphyromonadaceae bacterium | reverse complement strand
TTTTCATTATAGCATCTCCTCGCCTCAAACCTATATGGAAATGACTACAGGGGCATTGGCCTCACTTGTAAATGGAGTCGTAGAAGGAGACTCCGAAGTTAAACTGACAGGGTTCGCTAAAATAGAAGAAGCTGCCCCCGGGCAGATCACATTCATAGCGAATCCCAAATACGCACATTTCATTGAGTCGACCAAAGCGTCGGCTGTTTTGGTATCCAATAGCTTCGATCATCCGAATCCTAATTCTGTAACTCTTATTAAAGTTGAGGATCCATATGCCACCCTTGCAGAATTCCTTAGAATGATGCAAGCTTCAAAGCCTAAAAAAATCGGTAGAGAGAATCCCTGTTTTGTTGCTGAGGGTGTCGAGATTCCGGAGGATGCATATATTGGAGCTTTTTCCTATATTGGAAAAGGAGCGGCAATAGGCAAGGGATGCCAGATTTATCCTCAGACTTATATTGGGGATGGAGTGTCAGTAGGAGAAGACACTATATTATATGCCGGAGTCAAAGTTTACGAAGGTTGTAAAATTGGAAAGCATTGTATATTGCATAGTGGGGTAGTCATCGGAGGTGATGGCTTTGGCTTTGCTCCTAATCCTGCAGGGGAATACGAAAAGCTTCCTCAGACAGGAATAGTTGTCGTCGAAGACAATGTTGAGATCGGAGCCAACACTACTGTTGACCGTGCTACATTTGGCTGCACAAGGATAGGCAAAGGCACGAAACTTGATAATCTGATTATGGTGGCCCACAACGTCGAAATCGGAGAGAACAATGTGTTTGCCGCCCAAAGTGGAGTAGCCGGTAGCACTAAAATCGGCAATGGCAATAGAGTCGGAGGTCAGGTAGGCTTTGCAGGGCATATACAAGTTGGCAATAACAA
Organism: uncultured Porphyromonadaceae bacterium; assembly: GCA_947175225.1. GTDB lineage: Bacteria > Bacteroidota > Bacteroidia > Bacteroidales > Muribaculaceae > Lepagella. The sequence goes on along the minus strand of CAMWLX010000140.1, from coordinate 7,149 downwards.
TGATTTTGGAGCTCAATCAGGCATACCCGGCAATGTTAGTGATGGCCAGCGATTGATGGGTTATCCTGCTGTGGATGTTCGTAAGTTTGCCAGAAATACCGTCTATATAAATAGGTTAAAAGAAGTATTTGACGATTTGAACCGTAAAAAAGATTGACACCCGCTTCTTCACATTTAATTTAGAAAATTGAAATACAAAAATATATGAATCAGTTAACTTTAAAAGAGCCAATAAGAGTAGAAGGCAAAGGATTGCATTCAGGCGATCATCTGACTGCTGTCTTCAATCCTGCTCCTGCGAACTTCGGCATAAAATTTAAGAGAATTGATCTTGAAGGTCAGCCGGTCATCGATGCACTGGCGGAAAATGTAGTGGATACTACCAGAGGCACCGTGATTGGAAAAGGGAATGCTCGTGTAAGTACAATAGAGCATGCTATGGCTGCTCTTTACGCTTACGGAGTAGACAACTGTCTTGTTGAGGTTGATGGTCCGGAACTCCCGATTCTTGATGGAAGTGCCACGGTATATACTGAAAAAATTGAGGAAGTCGGTCTTGCAGAACTTGATGCCGACAAAGATTATTATATTATTAAGGAGAAGATCCAATATAAGGATGAAAATGGAGCCACAATCACTATCTATCCTGATGAAGGATTCAGCGTGGAGGTGATGGTTGAATATAATTCCCCCATACTCCCAAATCAGTTTGCTGTCCTTGATGATCTTGCCGATTTTAGTCAAGAAGTGAGCAGTGCTCGCACTTTCGTATTTGTGCGTGAAATTGAGGCTCTTCTTCAGCATGGTCTTATTAAGGGAGGTGATCTCCAGAATAGTATTGTCATCTATGATAATCCTGTCTCACAAGAGAAGATAAATGAGATATGCGACGCTGTCAAAGTTGAACACATGACTGTTGACAAGCTCGGATACATCAATCCAAAGCCGTTGAAATGGGACAACGAGCCTGCTCGACATAAGCTAATGGATGTGATAGGGGATATCGCTCTCATTGGCCGTCCGCTCAAGGGGCGTGTGGTAGCTATACGTCCGGGACACACTGTCAATAATAAATTTGCTCGTATGCTTAGAAAAGAAGTGAAGCATACAGAGATCCAGAGCCCGGTCTACAATCCAAACAACGCTCCCATTATTGACGTCAATGGAATCAGGAAGCTGCTTCCGCATAGATATCCGTTCCTGTTGATTGATAAAGTGATTGAGCTTGATCGCAAACATTGTGTTGCTGTTAAAAATGTGACTGTAAATGAGCCTTTCTTCCCGGGTCATTTCCCCGATGAACCGGTGATGCCGGGCGTGCTTCAGGTAGAAGCAATGGCGCAGGCTGCCGGAGTGCTCGTTCTCAATTTCCTTGAGGAGCCTGAAAAATATTCCACCTACTTCCTTAAGATAGATAATGTCAAATTCCGTCAGAAGGTTGTTCCCGGAAGCACTCTGCTTCTCAATGTCTCCTTGGCAACTGAAATCCGTCGTGGATGTGCCGTTGTGAAAGGATATGCATTCGTAGGGGAGAAGATAGTATGTGAAGCCGAATTTATGGCTCAAATCATCAAGAACAAGTGATCATATGGTACAGATGAATTGCATACATCCTGATGCTAAGATTGGCAACAATGTAAAAATCGGGAATTTTACTAAAATTCATGAAGATGTAGTGATAGGCGACAACTGTGAGATAGATTGCAATGTAAATATCTATCCCGGTGCAAGAATCGGCAATGGAGTGAAGATATTTCCCGGTGCAACGGTAGCTGCCATACCGCAGGATCTAAAATTCCGTGGTGAACAGACCTATGCATTTGTCGGAGACGGGACAGTGCTTCGCGAATGTGTCACCGTACACAGAGGCACTGCTTCAAAGGGTAAGACAGTTGTAGGTGATAACTGTCTGCTTATGGCTTATGTCCACATTGCACATGACTGTGTGATAGGGAATCAGGTCATAATATCCAATGCAGCGCAGATGGCTGGAGAAGTAATCGTCGACGATTGTGCTGTGATTGGTGGAGGTAGCCTTATTCATCAGTTTTGTCATATAGGCCGCAATGTAATGCTTCAGGGTGGCGCTCTTGTGAATAAGGATATTCCCCCTTTTATAAAAGCGGCTCGGGAACCTATATCTTTCGTTGGCCTAAATTCAATCGGACTTCAACGACGTGGGTTTAAACCTGAGGAGATCCAACAAATCCAGGAAATCTATAGGATATTATACCTGAGTGATCTTAATGTCACCAATGCTATCAAGATGATCAAGAAGGTTTGTGCACCCTCTAAATTCCGTGATGAAATCGTAGGCTTTGTTGAGAATTCCAATAGAGGAATCGTAAGATCCGCCATCTGATATCTACTTTCAACATCATATTGGGGAGTGGCGAATTTTGCGTCTCTCCCTTTAATTTTAATATAAGTAGCTACTTATATAATGATAAACACTTCAAACTTATATTGCCGGCAGATTGTAGATTTGCTATGTCTTCACGGTGTGCGCACTGCCTATTGCAGCCCTGGATCGCGCAATGCCCCTCTTTTAATAGCACTCGAAGCTTGCAGTGAAATCACGAAGCATGTAGTCATCGACGAGCGAAGCGCCGCATTCCAAGCATATGGGTGTGCTCTTATAGAGCGGAATCCTGTCGCTGTAATATGCACTTCCGGCACAGCTGTGCTAGACTATGCTCCGGCAGTAGCGGAAGCATATTATTCAGGGATACCCTTGATTGTAATATCTGCTGACCGTCCTCGGGAATGGATCGATCAGGAAGATTCGCAGACCATTCGGCAGTTTGGAGTTCTGAGTCATATCGTAAAAGGAAGCTATGATGTTCGGGCTATTCCTGAAGGTTCTGAAAGAGAATATAGCGAAGATGTTAAGTGGACTGTCAATCGCACTGTCAATGAAGCTTTGCTTACGGCTTTACAGGGGAAGCAAGGACCGGTCCATATTAATGTGCAACTTGGAGAGCCTTTAGGAGAACTTTCAGAAGAGCTTATTCCGGAGCAAAGATATGTGTCAATGATTTCAGCTGCTGATTCATTGCCTAAAGGAGTTCTGAATGCTTTAGCTGAATCAGCACTCGGATCGAAGATTATGCTTGTGGCTGGTTTTTCTCAACCCGACCATAACATTGATAAAGCGGTGCGCGCTTTTGCCTCCTTTCCAAATGTAGTGGTAATGGCAGAGACTCTTGCGAATCTTCATGACCCGCAACCGATGTCGACCATGATAGACGCAGTGCTATGCGATATGACCGATGAAGAAAAGGAGAAGATGCGGCCGGATATAGTCATTTCGATTGGAGGAGCCCTCGTCTCCAGGATGCTGAAACAGTATCTTAGAGACTATTCTCCCCGGAGTCATTGGAGTCTTGGATATTCCAATTATTTTTGTGATTGTTTCAAGGCTTTGACTCATAAGATAGAGATAGCTCCTGCTCCATTTTTCCGTCAATTGAGCGGCGTGATGCGCAAGTCAAAAATAAAGATTGATTCAGACTATGCCTTTCAATGGAATGAATTAAGGAAAAAATCTGCTCTTTTGACAAAGAAATATATTCAAAATGCACGATGGTCAGACATCAAGGCTCTTGAATATATATTTAGCAATTATAAATTTGACAATTTGTTTCTTTCCAACGGTACTCCCATAAGGTATTCTCAACTGCTGCCGCATGTATGCCATGCCGAATACTGCAACAGAGGAGTGTCAGGAATAGATGGAAGCACATCGACAGCTGTCGGAGGAGCATGGGCATATAAAGGGAAGAGCATCCTGATATCTGGCGACATTTCGTGGCTTTATGATTCTGGAGCTTCGGCATTGAATGATGTGCCATATGATATGAGGATGATAGTGATTGATAATTCGGGGGGAGGGATATTCCGCTTTATCAAGTCGACATCAAAAATCCCACAAGAAACGTTAAACCATTATTTTTGTGTTCAGGATCTTCCGAGAGTTGCCGACATCGCTGCTTCATATGCTATCGACGCTATGGAGGTGGAGGATATGGAGAATCTGGCAGCGGGAGTGAAATGGCTTGCTGAAGAATCAGATTTTCCGAGGTTGCTTGTAGTTAGAACTCCGGCAGAAGACAGTGCAAGAATTTTATCCAGTTATTTTGTAAAGAATTCAAAAAAATAAGTTTAAACAACTTTAATAAGATTATGTTTGATTGGAAGACAATTAAAGAATATGAAGATATCCTTTTTGAGAAATTTGAAGGTATCGCAAAGATTACAATCAATCGGCCACGTGTCTACAACGCATTTCGACCTAAGACCAATTTCGAGATGCTCGATGCTATGAAGATCTGCCGCGATCGAAACGATATCCGCGTTGTGGTCCTTACAGGAGCAGGTGATAAGGCATTCTGCTCTGGAGGCGACCAAAATGTCAAAGGTATTGGTGGATACGTGGATGATGATGGTGTTCCTCGACTTAATGTCCTTGAAATGCATCATGCCATCAGAAGCATTCCAAAACCGGTTATTGCCATGGTCAATGGATATTCAATAGGTGGAGGAAATGTGCTTCAGGTGCTTTGCGACCTTTCGATTGCTTCTGAGAATGCCATCTTCGGCCAGACCGGTCCGAAAGTAGGAAGTTTTGATGCCGGATTCGGCAGCTCATATCTCGCAAGATGCGTAGGTCAGAAAAAAGCTCGAGAAATATGGTTTCTTTGTAAGCAATATTCCGCACAAGAGGCTCTTGAGATGGGAATGGTCAACTGTGTCGTTCCTTTCGATAAGCTTGAAGAGACCACCGTGGAATGGTGTCGTACCATCATGAAACGCTCTCCATTTGCAATAAGAATGATAAAGAGAGCCTTGAATGCTGAGCTCGACGGTCAGCGAGGCATGATGGAGTTTGCAGGAGATGCCACAATGATGTATTATATGATGGATGAAGCTCAGGAGGGTAAGAATGCTTTCCTTGAAAAGAGAGATCCGGACTTTGACAAATACACATTATTCCCATGAGACTTGCATACGCTCCTTATATACTAAAATTTAAATCTCCGGCAGGCACGAGCAGGGGTATACTGACTGAGAAACCGACATTCTTCATAAAAATATTTGAAGATAATGATCCTTCGAGATTTGGGATAGGAGAGTGCTCGGTATTTCCAGGTCTTTCTCCTGAAGCTGATGGCAATTACGGATATAAGCTGATAGAGCTTCTTGCTAATGTTGCCCTTGGGGTAGAGACCGACTTATCGGGCTACAGTAGCATTCTCTTTGGTTTGGAACAGGCTCTGCGCGACTTTGCCGGAGGTTGCCAACATATCTATTTCCCTTCATCATTCACACAAGGGAAATCAAGCATTGAAATCAATGGTCTCGTTTGGATGGGAGATTTAGATCAGATGATAGAAAGGATAGATGAAAAAGTAGCTCTCGGATTTCATTGCATCAAGCTAAAGATTGGAGCAATTGACTGGAAAAAGGAGGTGGAGATGATCGAATATGTCAGGCGCAAGTATTCCGATTCAGTTCTTCAGATTAGGGTAGATGCCAATGGGGGCTTCTCTATGGACAATACACTTCCTCGGCTAAAACGATTGGCTGATCTTGGAGTGCATAGCATAGAGCAGCCGATTCCTGCAGGAATGCCGGAGCTTATGGCTTTCCTATGCCAAGTGTCACCATTAAAGATTGCCTTGGATGAATCTCTCATTGGCATCCATGATAGAGAAAAAAAAGAAAATCTTCTTGATTTAGTCCATCCTGCCTATTTGATTCTTAAGCCCTCTTTGTGTGGAGGTTTTTCCGGGGCTGAAGAATGGATTAAATTGGCTGAAGAAAGGGGAATCGGTTGGTGGGTCACATCTGCACTTGAGTCAAATGTCGGTCTCAATGCTCTTGCTCAATGGACTGCTACTTTGGGCACATCTATGCCCCAAGGTCTTGGGACTGGAGCTCTTTTCACCAATAATTTTGAGTGTCCCTTAAGCCTTGAATCAGATAGATTGAAATATGATCCGTCAAAGCCAATTACAAACGAAGAATTTTCAACCCTCGATTGGAGATATTGAACTATGACTCAGAAGGAATTTGAAAAGATCTGGAACAATGATTCAGACTATGTTGAATGTCAGACTTCGGGATCAACAGGAGAGCCTAAGAAAATCCGGTTGTCAAAAGATTTCATGCGAAAGAGTGCTCAGCGTACAAATGAGTTTTTTAAGATTTCGAATGCGAGCAGGCTTCATACATGTCTTGATTTCGACTACATCGCTTCAAAGATGATGACCGTCAGAGCTGATTTAGTGGGATGTAGACTTTCTTCCGAAAAACCATCATCGAAGCCTCTTGGAGACATAGCAAAAGATGAGGTGATCGACTTGCTATCTGTCGTGCCGGCCCAGATGGAATGGATTCTTGATGTCTCCGAAAGTTGGTCGGGTATAAAGCATATATTAGTAGGTGGATCAGCGATTCCATTGATGATGAAGCGGCGCATAGCACTCTCCGGTTTCGATGTTTGGGAGACCTATGGCATGACAGAGACTGCCTCGCACATCGCATTGAGAAAAGTGGATGAGTCAGATGCTCCGTTTGTTACATTGGAAGGCATAACGGTAAGTGTCAATGACGAGGAATGTCTCGTAGTAAAAATGCCGGATGATACCGTATTAGTGACCAATGACATAGCCGTTGTAGAGAGTCCAAAAGAGTTTAAAATTCTTGGGCGTGCAGACAATTGTGTGATAAGTGGTGGCATCAAGATCATGCCGGAGGAACTTGAGCGACGTCTTGGCCCGTTTATCGCATTCGACTATTGCCTGGCATCCGTTCCTGATAAAAAATGGGGAGAAAAGCTTGTGATAGTGGTGGAATATGCAGAAGAGCAACTTGATGAAGACCTTGTCAAGGATGCCGTGGGCGTACGACTCCGTCAGTATCGTAAGATACTTGACCTGGGTGTGAAATCTCCAAAGGAAGTAGTGTGTGTCGGATCACTCCCGAGGACAGCTAACGGTAAAATAGATAGAAAAAGACTAAAGGAGCAATTGCATAAATCTTATATCTAAGGGAGATCTAAATAATCAAAATCACTTTGCATCAATAAAAGGCCTGAACTTTAAGAAAGATTCAGGCCTTATTCGTTTATGTTTAAATTTAAAT
>CAMWLX010000139.1 GCA_947175225.1 uncultured Porphyromonadaceae bacterium | reverse complement strand
GATTTGATCCATTGGGTAATTATATCTAAGACCTCTTTGGAAATCGTTTCTTCTATGGTGGAGTATTCAAGAGAAGATCCCGTTTTGCAGTGCTGGAATAGGTGGTTTAGACTCTCCAATGAAATTATTTTGTTTGAATCATTTGATGGCAATCCATTATTTAATACACCCAAGTTATTTTCATAGAATACCTGTGTGTCTTTTGTGCCATTTAATGCCAATACAGGACATTCCACTTTCCCTAATCTGTCTCTTACGTCCAAAGACAGGAAATATTGCATATAAGGGGTTTTCAACTGTCCAAGACCGACCTGAATATTATGCTTTAATTCTGTCGGGATGCTCGAGATCTCAATTTTTTTGAGAATAGACTCGTCTCCATTAAAGGCAGATGTGAGAAGTCCGCAATACTCATCGATGACTTGTTGCGGATATCCCGCTTGCGAAAGAGCGTAACGGTTCTGATCTAAAAGGGTTTCCTTTCCGGAAACGATCATTCCAGCCAGACTCACTATAAAATCCACATTTTTGTCAGACCCTAACATAAAGGCTATTGTACCACCTTCACTATGACCAAGAACCCCGACTTTATTGAATCTACGACGCAGAAGATCGATACCTGCCAATGCATCATTCATAAGGTCTTCAGTCGTACAGGTTACAGCATTGCCAGAAGACTCACCAAATCCTCGGTCATCATATCGGAGAGAGGCTATTCCATTTCTTGCCAAAGCATCTGCAATGACAGCAAAAGGTTTGTGGTCAAAAATCTCTTCGTCACGATTTTGAAGACCACTTCCGGTAACCATTATCACAACAGGTGTATTTTTACCAAATCCTTCAGGTAAGGTCAAAGTGCCTTTCAGCACTGCATCTCTATTGGTGAAACTTACTTCTTCTTGCGAATATGGATAAGGAGGCTTAGGGGTCTGTGGTCTTTTCGCAATAATCTCTCCGGGAATAAGAGTAAGAGGAAGTGTCATGCCGCTTTGAGTGAATTTACCCATTATCTTATCGCCTAAACTTACTCCGGAAAAAGTCGCGCCTATTGCCGGAATACTAATGGTAATGCCTACAGGAGCTTCTCTCTTAATCTGAATTGGTATTCCTTTCACTCCTTGGGAAGGAGAGTCAAGGGTCGGGTTATCATCATCCAAATGAAATACAATGGGCATCTTAACACCTTGCACTTCAAGATCTCCTGACCATATTCCGCTTTGGGAATATGCTGACATGACTCCAACCAATATATTCAAAATCACTAATAAAGTCTTTTTCATAATCCTTAATCGTTAAATGAGTATCTAATAAAAATTCATTATTGAATTGTAAATCAAATGAGAGATTGAGGATTGGCAATAAAGTGAAAGGAAGCAGATAAAATAAGAATATGGATTTTTAGTAAAAGAACTGTCGTTTTTCTTTAGTTGAAAATAAATCAAAGTTTCGGCAAGCATCCAAAACTGCGTTTAAATCATATTCTGTGAGTTTCCCTACTATAGATGTTTGTCCATCTTTCATTGATTTAGCTATACTGGATACTGACCGGGTCTGTAGTTCATTTGCTCCTAAAAAAGAATCATATCGCAGAAAATCATAGTCTTTCCTTCGCAATTGATATTGCATAGCAAATAATTCAGGTTTTGAACTAATGATTGGATGGATTCTTGAATTGATAAAGAAGAAACCCGCAATCATATTTTTATATATACCAATGACAGCAAAAAACTTAGCATGGTCTATGTCTTCGAAACTATCAGATAGCAATATTGTGCCTCGTTCAATTCTACTTTGTAATAATTCTAAAGGCAAATCCATTATAAAAAAGCTGCTTGAAGTTTCAAATTGTCGGCAATGTATTCCACGTATGCTTCTTCATCTCCAGCTTCGCGAAGAATATCCTTAATGGAAATTGCTCGGTCTCGCTGAGTACTACTCCAAGCTAATCCATGGGATAATCGAGTAAGTTGCTCAAAACTCTTATCCTTGCACAAATTTATCGCATAGTCAAGACACTTTATGTCAGATACCGACAATTCCTCCAAATCAGGATCTTGCAATGCTCTGATCATGAATCTGTTTTCAAAAATCATGCATTTTCTTAAGGGTTCTATCTCATTGCTTGATGAAAAGAAACTGTCTCCTCTCAAAGCTTTGAGAATATCATCGACACAGGATGGAACTGGACCAAATTGCATCGCTATGTAAGTGTCTCCTGTTATGCTTCTGCCATATTGAGATAGATGTTTTTGGTCAGCAAAATAGAGAATTTTACAAAGTTTATGCATATCAGTCTTATTCCCTAATTTTTGTAAGGCATATAATAGGGAATTGACTGATTTGTTGAATTTGAACAGTTTATTCATATAGATTCAATATCTTAATAAAAAATCATAAATCTTATGATTTCTAACTACAAAATTATAAAATTATTAGGAAAATTCCAAATTTTCTGAGAATTTTAGGGTTCGTTTAGTGTATCCAATATTTGATGAAGTTTATTAGCTGTTTCATTTCCATGAAGGCGACGGTGGAGAATTGTGCCATCCGGAGCGAAAATTACGATCTCTGGTATTGAATATGTAGAATATATGTACATAGCATTTTCACAGCTAATTATTTGCTCCCATGGCAATTCCAATTTCTCTACAGTCTCTTTAACATCGTCAAATGCGATCCCTATAAATTGCACATCAGGATTTTCTTTGTATTCATTATACAAAGGCAATAGGATCTCCCTTGCTTCAATAATGCACCCTCCACACCAGCTTGCCCAAAAATCGGCTATTATATATTTGCCTTTTCCAAGGAAATCAGACAATTTGACAGGTTTGCCATCAATGGACCTTCCTTCAAGATCGATAAATGGCTGACCCTCCCAAGTAAGTTTGATATTTTCCATTCTTTCCGTGATATTGCTGATACCAGTCATTGCCTTGGTTTCATCATCGAGAATAGATATAGCATCAGTCCACTCATTGGGCGAACAACTGAATCCGGCATCATTGATAAGAACGTATTCTCCGAGTCCATTGTCATAGTTTTCCTTGAAAACATCTTTCCACACTTTATTCTGAGAATCAGGATTAGTTGCAAGGCTATTAAGTTTGTTAATATAATCTTTATACTTTTGGTTAAGATCACCACCGGAAACAGGGAAACGTTCGTTATAATCTACGGTTATTATTCCCGGCTCTACAATAAGTTTGATTTGGAATCTTTTAGGATTATCGTTGTTGTTACTCATGACATCGATAAAAGCCGGAAAAGACCGATTGCTTTTTCCTGTGATTTCAATCTTGCCATTCTGAATATTACCGATAAATGATGTTGTTGCATCGGACATATTATACATAATGCAATCATAACCGTTAAGAGTGGTATCGGCAGAATTTGAGACAATCCTATATTCAAAGGCATTCGCTTCAAGATTAGATGCTATGAGCAACATTAATGTGAGAATTCTAATTATACTTTTCATATTTATTTTTTATATTTAAATCATGGAGAAGATCAGAATGGGCGGAGTATCGCTGAATTGATCTTTGATTCTGTTTGTATTTGCTCTTTTTCAGTCTTTTTTCCATAGGATAGCATATATGTTAGAGACAAGCTTATGTTTCGACCTTTCAGGTCACTCAGTGATTTTGACAGCGACTGATATACAATATAGTCTGCATCTGTTCGTGTGCATTTTCGTCTTGAAAGAAAGTTCTCAACGTTACATTCAGCAGCCCAATTTCCTTTCTGCCATCTAATATATATACCATATTGAGCAGGATTGTGCGTTTTCGTTCCTTCAATTCCGAGTACACTATAAGGCAACGCATACGCACCTTTCAGCTGCCAATCTCCGAATATATAGGAAGCACTTAAATCAGCTCTCCAATCATTGCTTTTTGCAGGTCGATATTCAGAATTAAACCTGTTCATGTTAAAGATGGCATTTCCTTTGAGTCTAAGTTTATTGTCAATCAAATTAGCCGTCAATCCAAATATGAGTCTATTGTAATGAAAACTACCGTCGTTGACAAGTTGATGATACATAATGTTGTTGTCAGCAAAATATCGGTTGGAAGTGTTGTGGAAATATTTGAGGAAGTCATAAGAGAATGAAAATCCTAAATGTCCGACTCTACCATTATAACTCATTAGGTTTTGAAAAGCCTTTAACTGTTCAAGTTCAGGATTGCCTAAAATTGCCTCAAAAAACGATGTTTGTATTTCATTGTCATTTTTATAAGAAGGATTATAGATGCTGTGGAGATAAGATCCTGTAACTGATACAGAATGACTTTTATTAATAGCGTATGAAGCGCCATAAAATAACCGTGGAGATATTTGATTGTCAGTATGATCACCCAGCGTGGAGTAAAAATCGTAGACACCTAATGACGCGTAATAGTTTAGTCCACATGGAAGATCATGATCGATATGAAATATCGAGCCCGCCGAATTGTTGGTCAGAGTCTGGTTACTGTCAAAACTTCCGGAATATTTATCATGATAATATGTAAGATACTCATCAAGTGACACTCCAAGACTAAGACCTGTGGGAAAAGACTTGTAATAACCAAGAGTGGCACTGGTAAGGATATTATTTTCAAGTGTATTATTGTTGATATCATCCACATTCGATTCTGAATATTGGCTTAGGAACTTAGTATGACCTTGCCGGAGGGTACCAATAGCCATAAGGGTATGTCCCCCCTGCAAATACAAATTGTAATGCAATTTCATTGCAGGCGAAACTCCATGTTCCCAACTGGATCGGTTTGCAGTGGAATTGAAATCATAAAGTCCGGAATAAGTGATGTTGTCAATTATGTTATTCTTGGGAGTTGCAGTTCTTGTTAGGGCTAAGGCAATATCAAAAGAATGGTTCGCATTAGCATGTGCCAACTTGAAGTTGACAAATTGAGAATTTGTGCTTGTCTTGTTTTCAACCGGAGAGATCGATTGTGTCAATACTCCATCGTCAAATAAGAATTTGTTGTCAGCACTGTTCATTTGAGAAAACTTATCCCATTTGCCATTAGCTGTCAGTGAGAGGGTCACTGCCTTTTTCTTGAAGTTGACCATCCCGGTATAATCGCCATATGGGCGTGCGAATCCTTCATCTGCCGTTAGATACACATTACCGCCATAATCATATTGTGCAGTAATAAAATTTAAGACCGCTCCGTTTCCGACGTATTTTCCTCCCGGATTGCGCTGATAGTCTATCTGAGTTATTTCCGAAGCTGCCAACGTAGCGAGTTCTTCCGGTTGCGCCTCCACTCCGTTTATTAGTATTATCACACTTCTTCCAGTCTGAGTGGAGATAGACTGCGTAGAAGCATACACATTTAAATCTGTAAGATTCATATTCTCCAAAAGCATATAGCCGTTGGTACTGTGCTTTTTCTCTAATTTGGTAGGTCGGAGAATAACTTTCTTAGTGGTTTCAATCTGGGTGTCAGCAGTCACTGTCACTTCGTCAAGAGAAGTGGAGACAGAATCGGGTCTAACATCCTCTTGCGAATAAGCTATCAGTGCTGATTGCATCAAGATAGAAATAAATAACTTTTTCATGCTTTGCGTTTTTTTCTGCAAAGCAAGTGAAAAAAGCTCATTCAGACTGCAAAATTTGTCTGACTTTTGTCTGACATTTATCTGACAATTTATGACACTACTATGGATCAGCTATTTACACGCAGCTGATAGGATTCGCCCCGATTGCATATTATTTCAATACCACTCTCTGCAAGTGCAGACTTAGTGCGACGCACAAGTGTATAAAGTGACTCTTCGGCGTTGCTTTTATTGCCCCAGAGGACTGAGCATAATGTGGCCTTATCGACTTTCTTATCCGGAGCATCAAGCAGCATTTGTGTCAACTGCCTTTGCATGGGTGTAAGTTTTATACCGTCAATGGTAGGCTTTGGCTTAACCGTAACAACAAGTTCGGTTGCCAATTGACTGTTGTCATTTCTTCTCCATAAATAATAGCCGGCGAATGATAAAATTGCCAGTGAGAATAGCATTCCCGGCACTGTTTGGTCTGATACAGCAAACACCGAAGCCATTGAGCAGTCTGCAAAACCTTGTACTTGTATAGCCAATCCATCAACAGGTTTTTCAGGCACAAGCATTATTGAGTCGTAAGCAATTTTATTACCATGTATTTTAGAAGACACCTTCTTCTTGTCAACTAATGTAAGGGAATAATAAACTGCATCTTTAAGGACTGCATTTCTGAAATTAAGATCTAAAGCCTGAAATATTATGGGCTTCTGTGTAATCTTATTCATGTGTTGCAAAGCAGCAATAGTGTCTTGCCGAGTCCACAATTTACTCTTTTCTTTTGCCAAAGCTATTATTGTTTCATTCAAATCGTCAGTGATGACCTGCTTTGCATCGGAGTATGCAAAGCAACCTGATACAATAGACGATATCATCAGCACTAACGGAATCAGCAATCCATAACGTAAATTCATAAGGCTATAACGTATAATTTAAGTTTAATATGATTATATTCAATTGATTAGTAGTAAAAACTTTTAAGCATCTTTAATCTACAATTGTTTGACACGAATATTCTTAATACTAAACCAGCCTCCCGGTGCCTCCACAAATGTAATGGATTCTGTCTGCATGGGCAACGGCTCATAGCTCAAACTGAAATGACCTGTACCATTTTCATCCGTAGTGAATTCTTGTCCAGGAGTTATACCATCAGATCCTATCAGCTTTAACTTTGTTCCGGCATCTGTAATAAGAAAAGACTCAGGAGATATAATAATAGGCACTCCTGGTGTATTGTTTGCAAAGAAATCAATTTTGGTTCCGTTTTCTGATACCTCAACGCACTCAACATCAAGCCTTCCAAGCGTATCATTATAGTCATAATCAGGATTCTTAATGTTTCTGACACCATCAATCTCTGAATATTCCGGCCTCCCTTTCTCACGCGAATGTAATTTGAATTGATATCCTAACCCGCCTTGTGCGTATAACATCCATTTTGTCTTTATCTCTCCTTCAGGAGAAATCAAGACAAATGTCGGTGTTCCGTCAGCACCGAATCTTTGATATAGACCCATATCTTCCTTGCATTCGTTCCAGTTGTTTACATCAATCCTGACAAAATTCTTTGACGCATCCCGCCACATTTTTTCATTGTCTAATGAAAGACTCACCACCGTCACCTTATCAGCGTAATCGTCTTGAAACTTTTTGAGTTCAGGGAAGGCCATCATACTTGCATAGCATCCTGAGCTCCAAAAATCGAGAAGCACCCATTTCCCTCGCAATTCAGACAGTCGATGCCGATTGCTTTCTCTGTCAATGAATTCTTCATCCGGTATAATATCTCGTGCTTTTAACTTTGTCGGTGGATATAAAATAGCATTTGCTATTACTCCTTGTCTTGAGTTCTTATCTGCATCATTGAGATTTTGGTAAATATTTTGTAAACGACTACTAAGGGTGTCAGAATAAGCCTCGTATAAACGAATATTTCTGGCAATGTCTTCAAGTTTATCAAGCCAAACCGTTGTGACAGGCATTTGTTGAAGCATATCTATGTCTCTCAGCATTGTGGCTACACTCAAAGAATCCCGAATAGACTCGTTGGCTTTCAATTCCGATAAAGATTTTGCTTTGTTTTCTGACATCCCCATTATATAGCTTGTGAAGTCATTATCCATTTGAAGCAAGTCAAGAATATCCTTGTTTACAGAGATGAAATGGTCATACTCGTTCTGTTCGGGCACATTGCTTTTTACATTCCATGTCTGTACGAATGGATCGGTTGCACTGATTTCAATTTTTGCGTTCGGTCGCAGATATAGTGTTCGCCCAAGACTCATTTGATCATTTTTAGATAGACGTAACCTTGCCATAGTAAGACCACTGTCGACTGGAATGGATAAGCAGAATTTTCCATAGATGACTGTATCCGTGGCAATCCCCATGCCAGCTCTACCTTCTTGGCGAAAAAGAATAACTTCTGTGCTGTCTGGTATAGATTCGACATTTCCTTTTATAATAACATTGTCCGAGGCCACAAGACTTTGAACAGATACGATCAAGATTCCTATGGCAAATATCCAATTGATTCTCATGATATGATAGTTTATATTGAAATCGCAAAGTTAATTCTTTTTTCCCAAAGTATTTATAAACC
>CAMWLX010000138.1 GCA_947175225.1 uncultured Porphyromonadaceae bacterium | reverse complement strand
GTATTATCATATTTGTATCACTTTCCGGATGTACCAATGAGAAGTCTTGGCACAAAAGTGAAGGTATGATTTGGAATACGGTCTGGCATGTGACTTATTCTTATTATGGTGATTCCGATCCTCTCGCCGTCGCGATTGATTCACTTCATTCTGTCGAACACAGCATTTCCGTATTCGATGAAAATTCTTTGGTTTCTTATATAAATGCACATGATTGCGGTCCCATAGATACTCACTTCCAAAAAGTGTATGATATGTCTATGAAAATCAATAAGGCAAGTGGCGGACTCTTCGATCCCACTCTTGGTCCTCTCATCGAAGCATGGGGATTTGGGGAGAATCATACCCCTACTGCCGACACTACTTTAGTAAAATCACTGCTTCCATCCGTAGGAATAGATCTGACACGCATTGAGAATGGAATCTTATATAAATCCACCCCTAAAATGGCATTCAATTTCTCAGCAGTGGCAAAAGGATATGGAGTCGATGTCGCTGCAAAAGCCCTTATCGACGAAGGATGCTGTGATCTTATGTTGGAAATCGGAGGAGAAATCGTATGCCGTGGACATAATCCTGAAGGGAAAAAATGGAGGATTCTTATTGAAACTCCGGATGAAGAATATCTTAAAGAGGTATTCAAAAATGAAAACACACCTACTTTTAAAGATAATCTTATTGTAGAACTAAACGATGAAGCCCTCGCCACTTCAGGCAACTACCGCAACTATCACTCCGAGTCCGGCATGACTTACGGACATACGATCTCTGCAAAGACAGGGTTCCCTATCAAGACCGACATTCTGAGTGCTTCAGTGATAGCTCCTACTTGCATGGAAGCGGATGCTCTTGCTACATCCTGTATGGCAATGGGCTCTGCCGATGCAATGGCAATGCTGCACGATATGGATCTTGCCGGAGCCTTTATCCTATATTCGGGTGAAGTTTTGCTCAACGACAAGATGAAGGAACATCTCGCTAATATCCCTAAATAATTTCAACTTACTCCTACCCTGCCAATATGAATTTCATATCCAAACAAACTGTCTGGACTGCAATATCGCTTTTTGTACTATGCGCTGCAATTTGGTGGATGTCTGCCAACGTCGTCTGGCTCGGCGACGACCTTGACTATAAGTATATGATGAAGGGAGAAATTTGGCAATCCTGGGGAAAGATCAAGACACTGAAAAACTTTATTGATTCGCAACTGATCCATTATCATCACGTCAACGGAAGGTTTGTAGCTCATTCCATCGTTCAGCTGTTCAACGCTCGCCTCGGTCAGCAGGCATTTGCCGCCTGCAATGCTATCATATATACTATCTTTGCCATACTGATAGGACTCGCCGGTAAGGTCGATCTGCGCCACAATCCCGCTGGTATAGTTTCAGCCGTATGTCTCTCCGTGCTTTGCTTCATCACTAAGATGATGCCGACATGCCAGATTGGCTATATCTGGGGGATGTTGGCTAATATTGTATGGCTGTCATTTTTTTACAAATATCAAAAGCCAAGATGGTGGACAGTCATCGTTATGTCGCTCTTTGGCATTATTGTAGGGAACTGGCAGGAATCTGTTTCAATTGGTGTCTGTGTCGGTTTAGGCATTTGGTGGATTGTTCAGCTGATTCAAAGTAAGAGATATGATAAATGTAAATTTGATTTTCGCAGAAGCTGGATGCTGACAGGATATATAATCGGAACGGCAACAAATTGTCTCGCACCCTCCACTATCGGACGGGTTTCAGGAGACGTGCTACCATTCTCCGACCAATTGCTCATAGCATTATATTCAATTCCTGCAATTGTAATTCTCTTTGTGGCACTCATTAATCAGAAGGATTCCATAAGAGATGCCAAACTATTTTCATTCAAAAATAATAGCGGAAAAATCCCAAATGGTGTTCTTGTGTCTGCCATGCTCTCTCTAATTGTCTTTAACGCCATTATAGGTGTCTATTCCAACCGCCAACTATTTGGAGCAAACCTTTTCGCCGCAATTCTAACTCTCCGCATTCTCCCGAAACACAGGTTTTCAACGCTTATCAACGCCATTGCATGCTTAGTCGTCGTAGCATACTGGTCGATTATGGCCATAGGAATTACAGAAGTGAAACTCCAGTATAATGAAATCGCACGTCTCCACTCCGAATCATCCGACGGAACAGTTCACTACAATCGACAACGGATAATGACCTTGGGTTTTCCACTCAGAGCAAAGTATTACGAAGATATCCTCGGACAATTCGACAACGACCTCCATCATTCAATGTTGAAAGATTTCAAGCAAGTCAGAAAAGGAAGAACTCTCAAACTGACACCTACAACCATACCTGATGCTGAGAAAGTGGAGCAATATGCTCCCGGACATTTCAATGTCACACTAAAAGAGCCTCTCAAAGGAGAGGCTCCACGAGAAGTAATCGTCTATGGTCACTATCCAATACTATTCAAAGAGTCTTACCCTCGGCGTATCGAAGTGACTAAGTATTCCAGACGCCGTCCGCCATTTGCAACGACTGTCATAATTCCAGAATTTCCTTTCTTCACTGCTGACTCGGTAATTATAGTGCCAAACAATGAATGACGCAAATCAAAGTTTAGGACTTGGGACAAACCATCCGATATTCACACCGAAGTTCCATCCTCTGAGTGCTGTGCTATAGGAAGAGAATACTGCGATAGAAGCAAATGGCAATGTACCTACCAAACTGACTCGTCCTAAAAACTGTGTCTTAGAGAAAGGAGCTTGCCATTGTGAAGAATCCCTGAATTTTGTATATAAGTATGCGTCTCCTCTCAATTGTATTCTTTGGAAAAGTTTCCAAATTGGAATTGCACCTACTGCTACAAAATCATCTCCGCGCAATTCCGGCACATAGCAATTATCCATAGATTCAAGCGGCATAAATGAGCTTGAAGTCATAAGGTCGGTCTTAGTATCATTGAATCTCTTTCCAATTGACATGCCTCCTTGGATAAGAGCACCTATATTGAAATTATGATTTACTGAATAGTAGTTGTTCCAAAGCACATCAATCTTTCCTCTCCAAATCGCCTCGGAAAACTCCGAGCCTATTCTTCCCTCGGAGGGTAATGGATCTTTTTCTATATAATTTTTAGTCTCCATTCGCATTCCACTCACTGCTGCGTAGAATCTTCTGCCTGTTTCTGCAAAAGTCTTCTGTCCAAGGGTATTGTATTCATATTCCAGCTTCCCTTTTGCCACCTTTACCTTATATTGCTCTCCGTAGGCGGCCGACAATTTGAATAGTGCCGATCTGCCTTGCCCAACTTCGTAAGCCATCCTCACGAAATTGACATTGGAAACAAACGATTCAATATTCTTAGTACTGAAGAAAAATGGCAGATTGTCGTAATATTTTTTCTTTGATGCCACTCCCTCCAAAGAAATATAAGATGGATTGTAAGAATTTAGCCGAATCCTTCCATTAAATTGAACGGCAATATACGACTGCCCGCCCCACAAGGAAAGCAATGCATCTACTGAGTTCTTTTTGAGTGAATGATAACCCATTCCGGCGTATATGTAACTTCCTACACCCGTGGAAAGCCAGCCACCTGCAGATGCTCTCCAAGGCTGTTTTATATTGGCTTTCAATATAAGTTCTTCTCCATTAGCCTCCGGCAACAGCTCATAGACGTCTCCTTGAGATATTACATTGTAGTATGATTCTTCTACGTCTTCCATAGTTATTCTACCGGTCTTGCGCTCTCTGCTCGTAAATACAGAGACAAGATAATCCCTGTCTTTCCCTGTCACACCCGGAGTGGAAACGGAAGTGAAAGAAATCTCCGGGACTTTCTCTGCGAAGCGCGCTCTCCTTTCACTCACCTCTGCAAGCGGACGCCTTGCCTTAAGCCGCGATTTAATAGAGTCTACCCATTGTAGACCTGTCTGATAACCGATATTATAGATTTCTTGCGCCTCATCAAAGGATAGAACGCCAAAGTTTGTAACGGGCACTTGTATCTTTATTCCTAATTCCGGATCAAGCGAGTAGTCGTTATTCTGAATAATAAGGTCTTCAAGCTCAGAATACATATTATTGACATTCGGCTTTCCATCAGGCTTCGATACAGATACACCTATTATGAAATCAGGATTGAAGTCTTCATGCATTACGTCGACTGGGAAATTATCATAGATACCCCCATCGAAAGCAAGGATACTATCTACCATTATCGACCTATAGACAAGAGGAAACGACATCGAACCTCTCACAGACTCTCCCAGCGAACCTTTTCTACAGACCACTTTATGCTTCTTATATACATCAGAAAACACGCAACGGAACGGGACAAAGAGTTTATCGAAATCTCCTCCACAAGCCTGAGTGTAAGGAGTGAAGAGCTTAAGAAACTCAATATTCATCGGAGTGGGATCGATCAAGCTTTTGGGCAATACCTGATTAGCGATATTAGTATTATCACTTCCAAAACTGATCTTGCCCCATTCGGGAGTTGGATCCGGGGTGCTGACAAAGGAAAGGTTATTCTTATTGATTGTGCCGCTGCTCCAGTCAAGGAAATCTTTCGATGTCATCATATTAAGCATCGAATCGGGAGTCCATCCGCAACAATACAGCGATCCTACAATGGAGCCCATCGATGTCCCGGCTACATAATCAATCGGAATATCATTATCTTCCAATGCTTTTATCACTCCGACATGGGCGACGCCTTTCGCACCGCCTCCGCTCAATACGAGACCGACCTTGTCGGCCGCCTGCATCGCTGCAGTCGCCAACAAGGTCGCCAATATGACTAAGGTTTTGTGTTTCATAATAATAGTATAATGTGGATTCGACTTTATACTATTATCAACAAACAAATCTGAATTTGGATTAACAAACGTTAAAAATTTTCTTAACCGAGCATATTAATCTTCTGCTGGATCTGCTCGATATCTTGCTCAATGAGCTTGATCTTTCTTTCCAGATCCTTCAGCATTGAGTTGCCTGCACTCGACTTGACATTGAAGAAGCCCATGTTATTCTGATAAGTCTTCAGATCATTGCGCTTAGCTTCGAGTTGACGCATAAGATAATCTTTCTCACGCTTCACCTTTGAAGAATCATCCTTGATGTCTTCCATCTTCTGCTCAAAGCGGCGCATATTGTTGCGGCTTTCCTTAGCATCAAAGGAGTTGTAGATCTTATCGCAGATTTCTCGATATTCTGCTCTCAGCTGGTCTTTCACCTTGAAAGGCACATGACCGATGGCATTCCATTTCTCCTGAAGTTCGCGCACCATAGGAAGAAGTTGTCTGCGATCCAATTCAAGATCAAGAGCTTGAAGCTGAGCTATCACCTCACGCTTCGCCTCAAGATTTGCATTCTCTTCTTTCTTGCGATCGCCGGATTCAGCCTTTCTGCGGTCGAACACAGCATTGCATGCTGTCGTAAACCTATTCCAGATTTCATCGGAATGGCGACGGCCTGCGCTTCCTATAGTCTTCCATTCATCACGCAGTTTCTGCACCTCAGCAATGGCGACAGAAATCTTCTCTTCTGAAGATAGAGCCTCTGCCCTTTCGCATAGCTCGGTCTTCTTCTTCAGATTCTCGCTATATTCATCTTTTACTCTGTGGAAGTAATCTGCTTTTGCCTTGAAGAATATGTCGCAAGCATTGCGGAATCTGTTGTAGAGAGCTGCATTGTTCTTTCTGGAAGCGAACCCGGTCTCTTTCCAACTTGCCTGAAGGTCGATGACTTTCTTTGTGGCTTCATCCCAAGCATTAAACGACTCAGGAAGGGCAGCAACTATATTTTCCACTTCCTCGCAAAGTTTGAGTTTTGCTTCCTCATTGGCAGCCTCATTGGCCTTGCGCCCTTCAAAGTATTCCTGATGACGCTTTCTGACTACTGAAGATGCTTCTCTGAATTCTTCCCAAAGTGGCTCACGATATTCCTTGGCCACCGGGCCTGTCTCGCGCCATTCGTTGTGAAGGATCATCAATTTATTGATGGCATCCACCACGTCGGAATTTTCAGCAAGAGCCTTAGCCTGCTCTACGAGCTGACGCTTAGCTTCAAGATTTTTCTTGAAGTCAAGGTCGCGGAGCTCTTTGTTCATCTTGAGTTGGTCGTAAAAGAGCTCTACAGCTGTCTGGAACTCTTTCCATAATCCGGTCACTGCGGTCTCAGGAAGATCAGCCTTTTCTTTGAATTGCTTCTGCAGATCCTGAAATTTCTGGAAATTGACATTGACATTATCGATGTCGGCAGCTATCTCCTTTATGCCATTGAGGATAGTCTGCTTTTCCTCAAGATTTGCCTCCCTTGCTTTCTGGTCGGCTTCAAGCCATGCTGCGCGGATGTCGCGGAAGCGTGAGAATAAATCGCGCACTTCTTCTTCTCCTTCATCCGGAACGGAGACAAACTCTTCCGGCTTTCCTCCTTCAGCGATATGCTTCTCGAGCTCGGCGAGAGTTTCTTTGTTTCTTAATGCGAAATAAGCCCCTTTTATGGCTTGGGCTTCGTGATGCTCTGTAGCTCTCTCCTCCTCTACGATGGAACGGAGAGCATCTATAAGCTCGCTTTTTGACATTTCTGAAAAGCGGGGTTTACGCTCTTCGGCTTCTAATTCAGGAGTCTCTACGTCTGTTGACGTCACTCCGACGGTGGGTTCAGGAAGTTCCACTTCTGAAACATTCTTTACTTCTTCAGTCATGGCATTATGAGGTTATATTGTTTATTCTTCTACTTTAATTGAAATGATGCGGATATCCTCTTTAGGGCGGTCGCGGCCATCAGTCTCGACCTTTTGGATTTTCTCTACTACGTCCATACCTTCGAGTACTTCACCAAACACTGTATATTGTCCGTCAAGATGTGGAGTGCCTCCGATAGTGGTATAGTCACGTACTTGCTCTTCCGTCATTGTGACAGGCTTTACATTGGCTTCCGTCTCCTTGATAAGTCTCTGACGGAGATTTTCAAGTCCGACACTGTCTTTGGCAAGGCGAAGCTGCCTGATTGAGTCCATATTTTGGCGTTGCAGCTCCATAAAATATGACTGCAGTTGCTTTTGGACTGACATTTCCTCCATCCTTGAGATCTGCTGCGGAAGATACTTCTTTCCTGTCACAATATAGAACTGGCTGCCTGAACTCTTACGCTCCGGATTGACTTCATCACCGGCGCGGGCAGCAGCTAAAGCTCCATACTTATGGTAATGCTTAGGATATACTATTTCAGCAGGAATCTGATATCCCGGGCCTCCAGACCCAAGCATAGTCCCTGCAGGAGCCTCTTTAGAATCAGGATCTCCTGTCTGCACCATGAAGTCGTTGATGACACGGTGGAAAAGCACTCCATCATAGTATCCCTCCTTTGCAAGCTTCAGGAAATTATCCCGATGGAGAGGAGTGTCGTCATAGAGACGTATTTTGATGTTGCCTGCCGTAGTGGCAACATCGAGGGTAGGTCCGGCTGGAATCTCGCTTTGTGGTGCAACTGCGTTCATTTCATTTTTCTGTGGTTCATAGCCTTCTGATGTTCCGTTGCCGGTGGCAAAAGCAGCTGTCGCTATCAATGCCACGACTCCCAACGAGGCTAAGGATATGATTGATTTTCTTTTCATTTAGCTTCTGATAAAATTAGATGCCATCGCCCGGATAGATTCTTTTATATACCCGTCGGAATGTATCGTCGGATGCATTAAGCTCTTCAGCTCGCTCCTTATAGTCGGCTCCCCAAATAGCTTGAAGCAGCGATCCTATGTAGCGGCGCTCACGGTCTTTCTCAATCGCTCCTTCCACTAATGGAGGAATCCAGCCGGCAAACTTGTCGCGGTCTACGGCACAAAGGAATCTTGCAGTAGAAGCAAGAAACTGTCCCGAGATGTCTGCACGACGAAGATTGTCGACGAGCTCCGGCATAAAATCTATGCAAGTGTCTACATTATTGACTATATAGTCGTATGTCGCCATCCCATCTGTATCCCCGGTCAGGCTTTTCAATGTTTCACTCATATTAATTCTGATTTAACCCCTGCCAAGGCCACTCGACCAAAGCGTGAAGAAATATCAAAGCGCAAATTTACACAAAATAATCGAATTATTCGGTTTTTCTTCAAAAAAAAATATTTTTTTATCCAAATTCCTTTGAATTATGTTTTACTTTTATAGGATTTTTCCTTTAAATCGATGTAAAGTGAACCATTCA
>CAMWLX010000137.1 GCA_947175225.1 uncultured Porphyromonadaceae bacterium | reverse complement strand
TCAATTCTAAATTCTAAATTCTAAATTCTAAATTAAATATGGATAAGATTCTCGAAATATTAGGCTTCTCGGTAGGTCTGCTCTACCTATGGTGGGAATATCATGCCGATTGGCGCATGTGGTATGCTTCTATGGTCATGCCGGCCATCTCCATGTGGATCTACTTCAGCAAAGGCATCTACGCCGACTTTGCCATAAACATCTACTATCTTGTCATAGCCATCTACGGCTTCATAGTCTGGACCAAAGGCCATAACAAGATAGCTTCAGAGAACATTGATAACTCCGATTTATCTGACAACGCAAGACGCAAAACGCAAAACGCTAACCACCCCATCACCAACATACCCCCACGTATGCTCGCTGCATGCGTAGGGGTCTTCCTTGCTCTTTGGGTAGGGCTATACCTCATCCTCAACTATCTGACCGACAGCACAGTTCCCATCCCCGATGCCTTCACCACAGCCCTGAGCATCGTAGGCATGTGGATGCTTGCTCGCAAATACCTACAGCAATGGATAGCCTGGATTTTGGTAGATGCCGTCTGCGCCTGCCTTTACTGGTATAAAGGCATACCCCTCTACGCCATCCTCTACGCCATCTACACCATCATCGCCTTCTTCGGCTACCGCAAATGGCTCCGCCTAATGCACAATCGGCCGGTCTCAAGCAATGAAGTTGTTTAAACTTATTTTTTTAAGTAGCTCGCAAAAATTAATGATATGATAAATGCGAGATAATCTTGAGTCAGGTTGGCTGCGGAGAGAAGGAGCTTAGCGAGCTAAGCGACTGAACGACAATGCCAAGATGGCCAAGATTAGCCGCAGTTATCATGTCAAGATCTTTCAAGTTGCTTGGTTTTCATATATCGTTTAATTTTTGTGAGCTACTTATTAATATTTCGTCAGGTTTTCGAGCAGAGTTTCCTTAATAAGCGAAAATGACGAGCCAAAATTATTAATCCTGCTCAAAATTGTCACTATAATGGGGAATTTTGGGATTATGACGCCAGCCCCCACCAAGAGCCTTGTAAATGTTGACAAGAGCTATATATTGGTCGCGGATGGCATTGGAGAATGCAATCTGCGCGTCGAAGTAGCTTCGCTGCGCATCGAGCACATCGATATAGTTAATCATACCGGCTCTAAACTGAAGTTGCGCCAATTGCATGTATTCCGCAGTTTCCTCGCGGAGTTCCTTCGTCCGCTTGAATGATTCCTGCACATGATAGTAAGTATGAAGTATTGTATTGACTTCCGTAAAAGCCTTCAGCACCACATCTTCATAGTCCAGCCGAGCCTCTTCATACGCAGCTATTGCAGCCTTATATTTCTTCTTCCGTCTTCCAAAATCTATGAGCGGACCAGCCAGCGAGCCGACAAAATCCTGATAGGGAGATTTCAAGAATTTTGAAAGCGCGTCATTTTCCAAGCCCGGGAGAAAACTTATATTGAAAGATGGAAAACGTTCGGCATAAGTCAC
Organism: uncultured Porphyromonadaceae bacterium; assembly: GCA_947175225.1. Classification (GTDB taxonomy): domain Bacteria; phylum Bacteroidota; class Bacteroidia; order Bacteroidales; family Muribaculaceae; genus Lepagella. Next base: position 6,725 of record CAMWLX010000137.1, on the reverse strand, counting down.
CCCAACATTTGCCTTGGCAGCCTTAAGCCTCTGCTCAGCCGCACGGATATCGGGACGACGCTTCAAAAGATCCGACGGCATACCGGCTGGAAGTTGCTCTGGACCGACAAACGTACTGGGGAAACGCCCTATGTTATATATGTCTTGTGGCACTTCTCCCATCAAAAGATTAAGTTTATTTCGGGTTGCATACATCTTCTGCTCCAAAGCCGGGACAAGGGCTGCCGCTGATGAATATTCCACCAACGTCTGATTATAAAGCATCTCAGAAGTCAATCCCCCCTCATAACGGAGTTTAGCTATCCTGACAGACTCTTCTCTCGTCTCCATTGTGCGACGCACGATCGAGAGTTCATTTTCCAAAGCCATCAAAGTATAATATGCTTCCGCAGTCTGCGCTATGAGTTCCATCTTCAGTGCTCGGGAATCCTCTTCAGTGGCATGATATTCAGCCTCAGCTTCCCTGCGTGCCCATATCTGCGACCCCCATAGGTTTATTTCCCACGATACAGGAATTGTGAGCTTATATGTAGGACTTGTTGAAGCTCCTTTTCCTCCAAAATCTGTGGTCTCATATTCTGTAGAAGCCTCATAACCTATTTCGGGCAAAAGATTAGTCTTTGAGATTCCATACAGTTGGCGGAGTTGCTCTATGCGGGCTTCCGATTTAAGCAGATCTCGATTGTTGTAGACTACCTTCTCGAGAATAGCACAGAGTGTAGAATCAGAATAAAACTTCCACCATTCCAGATCAGCAAGACAAAGGGAATCCACATAATCTATCTTGGAGAAATCATCAAAGTGATGCACGTAAGGTTCCTGAAGCCCTTTGACTCCGGAACATGCCGACAACAATATTGCTGTCAAGGCCACTGCAAAAGCTGCTAACCCTTTCATTTTGAATCCTCCTATTGCGGTCTACCCGCCTTTTTAGAATTACTTACAGGATTTACTGCAATGCCATTGGAAAGGAGATCAAACTTATCAATAGCCACCTTCTCCCCGACTTTAAGACCATCGGAGACAACGATCCTTTTTCCGACAGTTTCTCCTACTGAAACCTTACGCTTCTCCACAGTCCCATCAGAAGAAACAACTAATACATACCTATCACTCCCTTCTCCACGCACAGCAACTGCTGGCACAGTCATGGCTCCTTTTAAAATATCATGAAGCACCTTTACTTTTGTATTCTCGCCCGGAAGGAGGAGTCCATCAGGATTAGGCATCTCAGCACGCACTGTGAATGTGCCGGTTTTAGTATCCACCACAGGATCTGCGAAATCCACCAAACCCTTATATGGATACTCTCTGCCATCGGCAAGTGTGATATTGACATATGAGGGAAGTTTGTCGAGACACTCACTGCCATCTTCACACATTATATTGACACTGCGATCCTTGCTTTTAAGATATTCCAAGGAAGTCATTTGGAAATCGACAAGCACGGTATCGCTCCTTACTATTGTTGCAAGCAGCGAACGCCCACCGGGACCCACAAGAGCCCCTACGTCAACCATCCTCTCAGAAATATATCCTGAAATTGGCGCTACTACACGTGTATAACCGAGTGTGATCTTCGACTCCAAAAGATCAACTTTACATATTTCCACATCTGCCTCAGCACACTCTACTGCAGCCTCTGCATTGTCAAGGTCAAGCTGCGAGGCAGCTTTTTGATTGAAAAGAGGACGTATGCGGTTGAGGTCGCGCTGAGCTTTATCAAGCAAAGCCTTGGCTCGGTCAAGCTGTGCTTGACTGCGCTCCACCCTTGCCTGATAGAGTTTAGGGTCGATGACAAAGAGAGTCTGACCTTTAGTGACGTAAGATCCCTCCTTGAAAAGCATTTTCTCGAGGACTCCCTCGACACGCGCAGTCACTTCCACCGACTGGCTCGCACGAATATTACCCTCATATTCGCCATAGACATCCAAGGTAGCGGTATCCACTTCCGCTACTTTTACTTCAGGAATAGACCCGGAAGATTGATCTGCTCTTTTGCAATTGACCATAGACGTCACTCCAATCAAAATAAAAAGAGCGATCGTGGGCCAACCCTTTTTTCTAAAGGATTGATTAGGACTTATATTCCTGCAGCTCCGCTGGCGGCTAACGTTGGTATCTGTGCTCATAATGATGGATTTTATCGGTATCAGTTAAGGATAAGGGGAATGTCCCGGAAACATTATTTCAACAAATCCAATAATCCATAAGTTTTATCCCCCCTGAAATTTGTTCCCCACATCCTAAAAAACAATATTACGAAAAGCCCACCATAATATGACCCTAGCGAGCAGAGCGCTGATTACCGCCGGACGATGTCCAGCAGCATAAAGTTTTGGATAACGAACTTTATCAAATTCAAGCCACAGCAAAAATATAACGACCGGCAGCATACAAAGGGCGTAAGCATTCGCATGCCATGCCCCAACGAAATCTCCGTGCATCAGTGCATGAGCCATCCTCTGCGATCCGCACCCGGGGCAATCAGTGCCGGTCGCAACTTTCCATATGCAACGCGGCATCCACCTTACTTCAACCGGGTCAAAGAAATAATAGGCCGTTGCCAAAGCAACAGCAAAAATTACTACTGCAAGTGCTAAAAATGTCCTTTTGCCAAGTTTATGCATTCTTCATCTTCAGTCCCCATGCGGACTTTACCTTGCGATTTACTGCCACGATATTCACTAACACCACTATCAATGCAAGTACAGTCCCTGTCATTAAAGCCCACACAAGACCATCTTCCGATAGCCCAAGTCCTGCAAGAGCTTCTCCATAAAACGAACGTAATATGACAAGAGCCACCATAGAAAGAATCCATGCTATGCCGCTCCCTGCGACAATCATCTTATTGTAAGGACCGGCCACTCCACTAAGTGGCGCTCCAAGCATCAGCAACCTATGTATGACTGATCTATTCTTCTCCATCAGCAATGAAATGGAAAGCATCAATACGAACACCGACAAAAGAGTGATCAGTATGCCAACTGACATCACTATGCCAATCACAACCTTCAGCAAAAATGCTGCCGAACTGCCCGATTTATCTCCGGCCACTTCAAGTCCGTTATCTGTAAGATAGTCAGCAATTGCCACGTCGCCCGGCGATGAGACATCGATAATAAGCCGTGAAGGAGCAGCTGAAGTATTGTCGCCCAAACGAGAATTGGCATATTTCATGAATGAATCCGGCACTAAGACTGTATTCAGACGATTGCTGAAACCAAATATACGCCCTTCCATCGACATCGAACGGCTGCCATCTTCGCTACGCATATATAGTTTCAAAGGAATCCCCGTGAGCAATTGCTCACTGAGCTGCGGAAGCCCTGCAGAGCTGGCAAATCCAAAATTATAAAGCGCAAGATAGTCTTTCGGAATCATTACAGGCACAATATCCTGACCCGGCTCAAAACGCCAGTCACTTCCGGGAATATCCACAAACGAATCAGGCACCGACTCAAAGAAAAGAGCTGTCTCCATGCCGCGCCCCCCTTGGCTGACGGAAGCATAGACCCTGAAATCAGAAGAACTGAACTCTCCTACCCTTCTCACCCATGGCTGAGCTGCAATATCAGCAACAGCTTCTTTTGTGAATCGAGTGGCATCGCGGTCGCCAAGTGTGCTTGCTGATGTCACTTTCTTATTGACCACAAGATAGTCCGTATTGACAAAACTGTCATCATCGTCCCATATTCCACGCGCATCCATATAAAACATCACTGCTCCTGCCACAATCAGTAGACCGATGAAATTTGAGAGCGCAAAGCCTGCAAGACGCGCAGGAGACGTATTCTTTCTAAGAAGTTTCGAGATTAGACCCATCAGAGATTCAATTTTTCAGGATTTTCAATGAGTAGTGGATTGCCGACTGAGAATGTGATGATACCTGCCCCCTGACGCTCTGCCTCTTCTTCCACAATACGGGCTGCCAGTCGGTTGTTGGCTTCATCAAGATGGCTTACGGGCTCATCAAGCAGAATGAAATCAAATGGCTGGCAAAGGCTTCGGACGAGAGCCACGCGCTGTTGCTGGCCAATGGAAAGTTTTCCAGCCGGAAAATCTCGCCGATCCGACATTCCAAGTCGCTCAAGCCATTTGTCGACACGAGCCATGTCAACATTTCCGGAAATCTCTGCCTTAAGCCGGATATTGTCAATTGCTGAGAGTTCCGGGAAAAGCGCAAGTTCCTGAGGCAAATATGCTATGTGAGCCCTACGAAGTTCTTGCCATTCCCCTATCGAAAAAGATCCGGCATCCCTGCCATCAAACTTCAGAGTGCCTTCATAATCATTCCTGCTACCCATAATGAATGCAGCCAAGCTCGACTTTCCCCCTCCGCTTGCAGACTCCACAAGATATCGCAACCCTCTTTTAAAACATACCGTTTTACGCCATATCTTAGAAAAAGGGAACTCCTCCCGGGCGAAAACGCGCGGGAGGAGAGATTCAAGAGTGATTTCTTCTATATGATTGTTCATTTCAGCACTGCATTAAGAAATGCGTCGACACCCCCCTCTGCCTCTACATCAAGACGAAGACTTTTCTTTTCAGGCACAAGGCGAGCGACTGTGACTACATCGCGAGCTATCATTCCATAAGAGACTATTCCTATCCATGCTCCTTTAAGCTTCTCGGATGCCTCATCAGATGTGATCGGGCCGCTGAAATTTTTGTTCCCCTTGGTGGCTGTCAGCATATTGCCATCGCGAGTGACGGTCAAGCCTGACATACTCTGTATCAAATTCGACATATCTGCAAAATCCTTACCATTTGTCTGGATTTTGACTTCAACATCATCAAGCGATGAGCTTGCCATCCCGGCTATTGTGCCATCGACAGCCTGCAACACTCCTGCCAAAGCATCAGAGCCTTGTCCCATAGCGGAGCCGGCCACATCTGAAATCTTCTTGACGAGTTTCTGCGACACACCTATTGCCCCAACAAAATTGCCACTCCCTTCAAGCGACTTTACAATCGACCCATCAATTTTCTCAGTAGGAAGAAGAAGCTCGGCAGGTTTCATATTGGAATTTAGCACGGCGGCAGATGCCATAATATTATTCTTTTCGATATCCACAGAGCCTGCTACATACGACATATCATTGAATATCAAAGAAGCTCCAAGACGCAAATAGGTTGAATTTGGCAGGAAAGCAATCGTTTTCTTGACATCAGCCACAAATGTTACGCCCTTTTCAGTGTCGGAAAGAAGCGAGATAGCATCAGAAGACATGTAAGACTGCTTATCATTGAGCTGCTGATAATACTTTAATTGCTCAACATCGGGAGTGCCGGTAGTGCAAATCCAAAATTGATTGCCTACCACGGCCATTTGTCCTAATACTTTTCCTCCATTTTCATCTCGCCATTGGAGTGAAGGATTTTGTTCCTGCACATAGGCGATAAATTTATCGGGATCGTTGAGCAATCCGGTGATATATGTCCTTGCAGCAGCGAAATATACAAAGGAATTTAGTGCCATTCCGGTCTTGCCCTCCAAAACATCCATAATATTCTTTTTATCCTTCTCTTTAAGAGCCTGGCTTTCCTGTATAGCCTTGGTGTGTTCTTTCGAAAGCTTTATTGTGGATCCATCGGAAGTGCCTCCCAGTCTATCTACGATATAAGCTACATTGCAAAGCGCTACGCTGGATGCGTCGGCAGGAACCGTACGAAGCAACGAATCAGCATCATTGTCGCTGTCACTTTTCGAGCAACTCACCGCCACAAAGAGCACCATAAAGATAGCTAAAAAGCTATAACTTAGTTTCTTCATAATAGTTGATTGAAATGAGGGTTATTATATTCTCAAGAAACTTCCCATTCGGAGAGCAGCCACTGCAGCTTCAGCACCCTTATTGCCAAGCTTGCCGCCGGCACGATCAAGAGCCTCCTGAAGATTGTTGACAGTCAGTACGCCGAAAATCACCGGCACTTCTCCCTGGCAGTTCAGTCGACAAATACCGTCGGCAGCCTGAGAGCAGACATAATCGAAATGAGGAGTATCCCCGCGGATGACAGTGCCTATCGCCACGATGGCATTATATTTCCTTGGACTCTTGATGATGCGGGCTGAGGCATAGACAAGTTCCACTGCACCCGGCACTCGATAGCACTCCACCATAGAATCTTCAAGACCGGCCTTTTTAAATACCTCAAGCGCACCGTCAAGAAGACGATCGTTGACCTGGCTGTTCCAGTCAGCAGTCACAATAGCAACCCGGAATTTCTCCGGCTCGCGTATTTCAGGAATCTCAAGCAGAGACCCTTCAGTATTCAATATCGTAGACATAAATTATGATTTTTTCGTACGCAATGCACTAAGCCAGGAGACTTTCATACTTTCCTGAATTTTTATCATCTCTTTCAGCACTTGCATCTGCTGCTCGAGTTCCGTCTCTCCAAGCGCAATGGCATGAGGAAGCACAGCATCAATAAGACGCTCTGCCCGAGGACGCATCGACTTCACACGGATCATAATCTCTGCCATCTCAACCGTCATCTTGATTTCTTTCTTATTGACTTTCCCCGTGCGTTTTTTAGAAATGCGTATAGCCTCAGAGAAGAATTTCATAGCTTCGCGATAATCTCCCGATGCTGCCACAAGACGTCATACTGTGCAAAGGGAATCCACGAGTTTCTCTGTCGCACTGATGATGCCGTAATAGACTTTATCCATCAGAGCATCAGCATTAAGTTGCTGACGGGCAAGCATATCG
>CAMWLX010000136.1 GCA_947175225.1 uncultured Porphyromonadaceae bacterium | reverse complement strand
GGAGTCGGAACCACTGTCACATTGCAAGTTGCATTCACAGCACCACAAGTTGCAGTGATTATAGCCTCGCCAAGAGCTATGGCAGTCACTTTGCCATTGGCATCAACAGCAGCAACTTTTTCATTATCTGATGACCATTTGACAGTCTTGTCAGTGGCACTTTCCGGAAGCACTGCGGCTGTCAATTCGACAGCTTCACCAACCTTCAGTTCAGCCTCAGTTTCATTCAGGGTAATCCCGGTCACTTTCACACCAAGCTTTGCGGATGTAGCATCAAACGGCACATCCTTATCTTCACTGTCGGTAAAAATTATTTTCGAGATCTCTACATATCCTCCAGTGAAATCTTTGGCTACGGAGACCTTAAGATCTACGAGAACACCAGCTTTGCCTGTAAATGGCTTATGATTTCCGGAAAAAGCCGTCATGATCAACTTATCACCAAAGATATTGCTATTCACCTTATAATCTCCCTCCGCAGCGCGGTCGGAAAGGGTGATGTCAGGATTGCCGTCTTTATTTTTTACGGCTTCAATTCCAGTCGGGAGTTTGACTTCAGCCTGGAAACCATAGAAATCTTTATCGTTGTCGAGATTGAACTGAAGTATAGCATCTTTCTCGAGTTCTAAATCTACGGGATTGATGTAGAAGCTGTCGGCGAATGCCGCAAATGGCGCGACAATCGACAGCAGCAAGAGGATTGATAATAATAATTTTTGTCTCATATATTACAATACTACTTTATTTTTTAATGTCACTAAATTAAGATAGTTTAAGACGCTTAATGACGCGCACGGAGTGCGCTAACTACATTGCTTGACGCCGTAAATTGGTCTTAATTTAGTGACATTGATTTTTATATTATTGGTCTCATGCGAGGCCAACGTGGGGAATGATTATCTGATACGTACTTTCTTTGCGTTGTTGCCCTGACGGATGATGTAGAAGCCTCCTTCGAGACCATCAACCTTGTCAGAGATGTAGCGTCCGTTCAGATCATAAACCTTAACAGGAGCATTGCTGTCAAATCCGAGAGCTGCCACGCCTGTAGTGCTTTCATATCTTGAGCCAAGAGCATATTCATGGGCATCAGAATCAGATGCAAATATGTTGACCAAAGTTATGTCAGCTGCATCAGCGAGCTGCGAGTCAGCTACGATTTCAAATAGAGGCTCATTGTTGTCAGCAAATGCAACGTTACCAAAGTTGAAGATAGCGACACGTACGTGAGTATCATCAAATCTATGGTAGCGGAATGAATGGCTGTCTGAAATTCTGCTGCCAGCCTTCACCTCGAAGTTCACGCCTTCCGGAACAAAGATATCAGCCTGAATGGCTACATATTCCATAGAGTTGTCGAGAGTGACAGCAACTGAAGTCTCACCGTTGACAGCAGTGTTCAATCCACCGATCACAAGCTTGTCAGCATCCTCATTGATAGCAGCCATAATGCGGGATTCGGCAGATGCTGCAGTCGGTTGAGTAAGTGCCAAAGAGACAGTTGCGGAAGCATCGGAAATGGTAATATCTCCGTATTCATCCCCATTGGCATTTGCACCGGCAGTATAGAATTCTTTCCATTCATTCTCGATCCAATCATTAGGAACGACTGTCTTTCCTACAATGTAGTTTGTGATTTCGACAGCGTCATTAACGGTGATCTTGCCATTCCAGTCAGCATCGCCCAATTGTGGATAGCACTTAATAGCGCAAGTAGCAGTGAATCCACCTGCAGTAGCAGTGATGGTAGCCTTACCTATAGCAACTGCTGTCACTTTACCATTTTCAACCTTCGCAACCTCTTCGTTGTCTGAGCTCCAAGTGATCTCAGTCTCGATAGCGTTTTCGGGAAGCAAAGTAGCTGTGAGTGTGAGAGTCTCACCATTAGTCATTGTAGCTTCAGACTGGCTGATTTCCACGCCTGTGAGAGCATTCTTGACAGTAACCTCGCAAGTTGCTGTCTTATCACCTGCGGTTGCAGTTATGGTAGCCTTTCCTGCGGCAACTGCTGTTACGATACCATCTTCGTCGACAGTAGCAACTTCAGTATTGTCTGAAGACCAAGTCACGTTGGGTTCAGTAGCGTTGTCAGGAGCGACAGTAGCTGTAAGTTTTGCAGTCTTGCCTACAATCATATTGTTGATTTCGGTCTTGTCGAGAGTGATTACTTCAACAGCTACGTATGGATTCTTATAGAGGTACATACCGTTGAGGAAAGCACCTGTTCCCCATCCATTTACATGTATACCATGGAGATGTGCGAACTCATGGTCCTTCACGATCTTCTTAAGGTCGATGATGTATCTGTTCTCATCAACAGTCTGATAAGCCTCTGTAGCCTCATTGGTGCCATCGTATGGGTTGATCTCGAACTTTGTAGATACCTCATTATTCATGCAGAAACGAGGCAGATCACCATCACCAACAGTCGTGAGGATAAGCTGATCATATTTGGAGAGATCAGCCCACTTCAGGTTATCGTCTTGTTTAGCGCCATAAAGATCACGTGAAGTATTGAAGAGTTCATAGATGCAATCGGTCTCTTCACCTTCACCCGGTTCTTCAACAGAAGCATACTTCTTGAACATTTCCGGAGTAAGATAAGAGTATCCCTCTTCCAAGGTCAGACCTTCTTTTGCCTTAGTGATATTTTCGCCGGCTGTTGTCAGAGATGTTTCAGTTGCGTCGTCAGCTTCCAGAGCCTTCTCTGCGGCGGCAATGGCATTAGTCAGAGCAGCAAAGCTTTCCTCAGTCTTGGCGAAGGCATCATAAAATTTAGCGCTTTCAATTATAGCGGTGAGTTCTTTCTTAGGCTGAGCAAGAGGATCAGCATCTTCTGTGATGATTTCGAAGCTGATGTTCTTGACGATGGTCTTTGTGAGAATACCGTCGTTAAGCTTAACTTCTTCACCGTCAGCTTTCACTGATGTAAGTTTGAAGTTTTCTGCCGGATAAATGGAAAGTTTAGCCCTGTTGGCAACTGCCTTTTCATTAGCACCTGCCTTCAAGTCGTTGATTACCTCACCATTTATTTCTATTACTACGTGAGCTGGGTCGTCGATGTCAAATATAAGGTTGAAACCTGCTGCATTTGCCGGATCCTTATAGAGGTACATATTAGTTACGATACCGTCTTGACCCCATGGGTATTTTATGGCGTGCAGACGTGCAAAACCATCGTCATCAATGATCTTGGCAAGATCAACTGTGTAGACATCACCATCTGGATCCAGATACCTTTCAGCAGACCAACTATCTCTATCCGTATAAATATCAATCATTCCAGAAGTCTCCTTTGTATCTCCCTGCTGACCACCGTCAGCTTGACGGTTCAGACAGAAACGAGGATTGCCTGAAGCCTTAACGATGAGTTTGTCATAATCGGTAACATCAGCCCAATTTAGATAACCGACATTGGTACCGTCTCCATATGCATTACCAGTTTTCTCAAAGAGTTTGTAATCACAGCCAGTTGTCTCACCTTCACCGGGATTGTCAACTGAGTTGTATTTCTTGAACATGTCTTTCGTCAGTTCAGAATAACCCTCTTGAAGTTTAAGCCCCTCGATAGCCTCGGTAATCTTTGCAGTGGCAGCCTCTACAGACTCTACGGTATGTTTGGAATCCTCAAGCTCAGCCTTACCTTCTTCTATGGCTGTCTGCAGTGCATTCCAACTCTCATCAGTCTTCAAGAATTTGTCACATTGCTCTGCCTTTGCGATCTCATTGACCAGATTTTCCAAGGGAAGTTCAAGCTCATCTGTGGAATTATAGAGATACATACCGGTGACAATAACACCATCTCCCCAACCCAATTTCTTAATGCAATGCAAGCGGGCATATCCGCATTCGGCAACCATCTTTTTTAAGTCTATAGTGACAACATTGTCTTCTGTAGACAAGTAGTTGGATGTCGATGCATTTCCATTGTCTGGAGCCATGTCCAACATGCCACCGTTACTTTCTTGTCCATCCTTATCGGTTCTATTCATGCAGAAACGTGGTGGAACAGTGCTGATATATGTAACTTTAAGCTTGTCGTAATCTTTCAGGTCTGCCCATTTCAGGTAATTAACACTTGTATCTCCATAAGGAAGATCAGATGCTTGAAAGAGGTCATATGCGCAACCAACTTCTGTACCCTCTCCAGGTTCTGTAAGAGAAGCATATTCTTTGAACATTTCAGCAGTTAGATATTCATATCCTTCTTCGAGTGTCAGGCCTTCAATTGCCTTAGCAATATTTGCGGAAGCAGCTTCCAAAGTCTCAACTGTAGCGTTTTCAGCGACCATTGCAGACTCTGCAGCTGCAATAGCATCCTGCAGTGCATTCCAACTTGCTTCGGTTTTGGCAAATGAATCATATTGGTTTGCAATTTTGATTTGATCTGTCAAGTTTTCCTTAGCCTCAACAATTGGATCTGGTTTAGCGATGACCTTCATTGATTCCACTTTCGGATCGCTTACCCCATTAGATATAATCTTTACAAAGGCGAGATGAACGAATGAAACAGGATTACCGTCTCCTCCTTTCACTTCTTTAAAAAGACAAGAGTAATTTCCCTCATCATCTGCATTGACTCTTACATCAATTCCTGCACCCTGAACATCAGCACGATTAAAGTAGAAACGCACTGTGGTTCCAGGGGTAGCCACACCTTCGATACCAGCATATTCTGTCAAATCGGCGTAACAATCACCATCACAAGCACTATTGCCTATGATGAAATCCCCGCCATTTAAATCCTGTCCGATATTGTCAACCCATCCTTTAGTAGGATTCTCAATTATTTGCGCATCTGCACCGAATCCATCCCATTGATGCCACCACTCGCCAGTTATTGTATTGGCATCTGGTTTTGGGATTAGTTTCATGTATTTAACTGTACCATTTCCCCAGGATTTTACAGCGTTAAGGTGAATAAATGAAGCTGGACTATCCCCGTCCTTAACATTTGAGAATAGGAATGTTAAATTTCCATCTTTATCAAAAGTTGCGTTGCATTCTGTTATTCCATCATTTTGTGTTGGACGATTAAAAAGCAAACGCAAGGTTAACTCTGGAGTACCTTCTGCTACAATACCTTTATAATCGGTAAGATCTGCATAAATATCACCTGCAACACCTGCTGTACCAAGGAACATTCCTCCTTCGTACCCTTCTCCTATGTTGTCATCTACACCAGGAGACGTATTGATAACTTTGGCATCTGCGCCATAACCATCCCATTGATGGAACCAGTCAGCATTTAGTTCCAGAGGATCTGGTTTTGGGATTAGTTTCATGTATTTAACTGTACCATTTCCCCAGGATTTTACAGCGTTAAGGTGAATAAATGAAGCTGGATTATCCCCATCCTTAACATTTGAGAAAAGGAAGGTTAATTTGCCATCGTTGTCAAAAGTAGCATTGCATTCTGTTATCCCTTCATTTTGAGTAGGACGATTGAAAAGCAGACGTAATGTTAATCCTGGAGTACCTTCTGCTTCAATACCTTTATAATCGGTCAGATCGGCATAAATGTCGCCTGCAACACCTGCTGTACCAAGGAACATCCCTCCTTCATATCCTTCTCCAATATTGTTATCTATACCAGGAGACGGATTGATAACTTTGGCATCTGCGCCATAACCATCCCATTGATGAAACATGTCGCCAGTCAGTTCGATGACTTCATCTTCTGCTGATGCGTTTATTCCACCAAGCAGTACCGTCAGGAACAGCAGTAGTGGAGTAAAAAGTTTTTTCATATAAAAGATTTAATTGTTGTTTGTCTCGAAGCCTTCCGGTCCGTTAGCTCCGGTTAGATTTAAGTTAGTGTTAGTTTGGGTGCCTTGACTGCGGACCTCTTGTTTACCCCCAGTCTTAGTGGTAGGTCAGTCTTAGCGGTTGATTAGATTTTTTGGTTTAAGTTACATTTTGGGTCTTTGATTTTTTTATGTTTTTTGTTAGTATTAGTTTTTTTTGCAAAGTTAATTTTTATCATAATATATGCATTTAATATATTGCGTTATTGTTTTCCTGCAGGTCGCATATATGTTTCTATTTTGCTCATAATTGTTAAAAATCGTAATATTGTTTGGGAGGATGCCGGGCACACTAAAAAAGGACGCAGTTGGGGTGCGTCCTTTTTGGGGAATTACAGGATTGTTATTTTTTGATTTGCTTTTTGCCGTTTTGGATGTAGGGCTGCCCTTTGGGGAGACGGGAGAGATCGATAGGGAAGCCTTGGAGGTTGTAGGCCTTCTGATTGGCTTGGGTTGCCATAACAACATCTACTGCTGAGACATCAGATGCTTGCTCTATGGCATTGGCAAGTTCAGCGGTGGCTGCTTCATAGACTGAGGGTGAAGTGGAAACCAAAGATTCGTATTTGCTGATTACTTCGAGAAGGTTTTGGGCAGCTTCGCTACCGGGGTTTGCATCTGTGATGGAAGCATAGAGATCTTTAGCTTGCTTCAGTGTCCGCTGGAAAGTGCCTTTATAGCGTTCGGCTGTCGACATTGCTGTGGCTATCTTGAGATTGCCCACGATTACGGCACTCCATCCGGAGGTCATGCTGTAGGTGACCGTGTAGTCGCCTTCTGCCGGGATGTCAAATTCAAGCGAATGGAAAGTAGAACCTTCTATGCGCCCTTGCTGCTCATCCATATTTCCTGTGGATGGGAGTGACGGGAAAGAAGCCACTACAGTGCCTTTCGGATCTTTGACAGTGAAATCAAATTTTACTTTTCCGTCGAGAGAGCCTTTATTCCAGTAAACGGAATTGAAAGTTGCCACATAGCGTCCTTTATCGAAATGGAGAGCATAGTCGGGAGTATATTTACCATATGTGATTTCGCATCGGTCGTAGTCGCGGGCACTTAGATAGAAACCTTCGTTGAAGTCGCCCCCGGCCATGAAATATTTCATACGAGCTCCACCGGTGTTGGCACTTCCAGACTTCTTTTCATCCTTTTCGCCGTTGGAGCGAGTATTGATGCGATACCAGCCTGTAGGTATCCCCTCCCCTACCTTATTTTCTTCGGCACGCAGATCGGGATAGAACACCTCATTATATGGAGGCACGTCGCCCACTTCTTCAACTCCAAAAGTGTAAGTGGCCTTGAAGACTTTCATGATACCCTCGTTCTCTCCCTTTACATTTCTAACTGTAAGGGCATATTCACCGCGTTCAAGTTCCGGGACTGTAAGGGTAAGGGTATTCCCACTACTTGTTACATCAAGACTCACCGGGACTCCATCTTTACTTAGTTGGGCTTCCGCTTCAGTGCCATCTACATTCATATCGAAAGTCAGGGTAATCTCAGAGCCTTCGAGCGGGAGGTCGAACGAACCGCTTTCAGGCACTACACCAGTCACTTTGGGAGCATCCGGACCGAGACTCCAACGGTTCATGAAGTTCCAAGCTTCAATACTTGTCAGGCAGAACATAGGATCTTCCGACTGCCAGTGACCTTTATCCTTAAATTCGAGAAGACGAACTTCCACACCATCCTTACCATCGCCCCAGATGTGCATCTTTGCCCCCTTGTTGCGATTGCCTTTTGGATAAGGATCGATCAGGGTCTCCACGGTGTTGCAACCGTTGTGCTTGATCCAATTGTCGAGTGTAGGCTGCACTCCACTGAAGACACAGACATCGTCGCCGGTGCCATGCACGTGCATGATAGGCACAGGGCGTGAGCTTGAAGCTGTCTTGTCCCACATCGGATATCCACTTACAGGAACGAAAGCGGCAATCTTATCTGCAATACGGTTTGCGCAGAAATATGTGAACATGCCACCCATCGAGAAACCTGTGAGATAGACACGTCCGGTGCTGATATTATGCTCCTGCTCCATCTTGTCAATGATGGCGCAGATGAAATCCACGTCTTTGTTGCCGCCAAGATCCCAACCATGGTCGATGCCTTCCGGGAAGACGAGTACAAACTTGGCAGTGTCAGAGACAGCAGTCCATTTTGAATTGTCGTCGTGCCATTGGGCACTCTGGTTCATACCGTGGCAAGCGATCACGAGAGCTGCTCCGGAAGGAGTATTCTCGGGGACATGCACTTTCATGTCGCGAGTGAGGCCATTGACTTTGATTTTCTCCCAAGATGTGGCCGGATAGGCAGACGAAAATGCGATGGCGGCCAGACAGAATGTAAAAAGATGTTTCATGCTATTTTGTGAATTGAGAATTGAGAATTGAGAATTGAGAGTAGCTACGCATTATTATCGGATGCAAAGATAATACAGAATATTTAAATTTCATTCAATTACCGTTTCTAATTCATTCAAATCAGTATCAACTAATCTACAAATTTATACGAATTTGAATCATCGATGCGACAAATCAATAAAACAAAAAAATATCAATAT
>CAMWLX010000135.1 GCA_947175225.1 uncultured Porphyromonadaceae bacterium | reverse complement strand
ATTATGGCCGCCTCTTTTGCGACCTCGATTATGTTTGCTCAGGAAATGAATCCCAACGACCGTGCTCTTTGGGGCTCAGTATGCGGCATGTCGAATGCCACATATTATAAAGAGTCGCTCGACAAGATGCTCCTCTCATGGCGTATGCTTCCCGGCGATAAAGCTGACACTGCTTTCGACCTTTACCGGAAAGTCGCCGATGGGAAGGAAGAAAAACTTAACAAAGAGCCAATATTTGCTACGAATTTTCAAGACCTTACCATGTCGTTTAGTGGTCGTGGGGGTGGAGATACCACTTACCGCCTCACATATGCTGGCAGCGATGAGACAATTGGACTGTATGTATTGCCGAATAAGCAAAGGATAAGTAAACTTCCTTATATTTCCATCCCATTAACGGGCACTGCTGATGTCTGTGACATTGCCGGTATGGAGTATCAAGCAAACGACGTGAGTGTCGGGGATCTTGACGGTGATGGGCAAATGGAGGTAATCGTAAAGCGTCTGTTGTCGCACGACGGCAATGACGGCACCGGGTCTGGAGAATCTCCTCTTGAGGTGAGACATACCGTACTCTATGAGGCATATAAGCTTGATGGCACTATGCTATGGCGTGTATGTTCAGGACCGAACATCATCCTTGGCAACAGTAGCTCTTTTGCCATAGCTGACTTTGATGGTGATGGTAAGGCTGAGATGGCAATAAAGACAGGAGAAGGTACGATTTTTGGGGACGGAATGGAAATTGGAGATACGGATGGAGACGGAAAGACTGACTATCGCACAAAAGGTGCAAATTATATAGGTAGTGGACCGGAGTTTTTCTCTATCATTGATGGCATCAGCGGCAAGGAGCTTGCACGTGCTGACTTTATCAAGCGTGGTAGGAGTGAAGAATGGGGAGACAACTATTATAAGCGAGCCCACAGTCTTCGTGTAGGTGTCGGCTATTTCGATGGTGAACTTCCATCTGTGATTCTTGGTCGCGGTGTATACGCCAAGTCTGTGATTGAGGCATGGGACTACCGCGACGGAAAGTTGACACGTCGTTGGCAATTTAATACTGATGATAAATTGACAGGTAAGGATGGTCTTGCCTATAGCAAGTATGCAGGGCAAGGAAATCATTCGCTGAGCGTAGGCGACGTGGATGGAGATGGCTTTGATGAGATAGTATATGGTGCGATGACTGTGGATCATGACGGAGTGGGTCTCTATTCCTCTTGTCTTGGTCATGGCGATGCTCTTCATCTTGGTAAGTTTGATCCTTCGCGACCCGGTCTTCAGATATTCTCTTGTTTTGAGACCGGAAGAACAGAAGTGGCATTGCGCGATGCTGCCGATGGTACTATCATTTATGATCATAAAAGTGCTAAAGAAGGGGATATGGGACGTGCGATGATCGCTGATATTGATCCTTATTCACCCGGCTGTGAGCTATGGTGGTATAAGAGCACAGTTCATGATATCAATGGCAATGAACTTTCGGGCGACCGCGCCAATTATCCCGGATCGACCAATTTTGCAATCTGGTTTGACGGTTCTCTCAACCGCCAGGTCTTTACGGGAACTAAGATCGACAGTCGCCAGAAAGGTCGTGTATTTACTATATATCGCTATGATGTCACTCACATCAATGGCACCAAGGAAAATCCATGTTTCTACGGCGATATTCTCGGTGACTGGCGTGAGGAACTAATCTTTCCGACTTATGACAAGACTCAGGAACTGCGTATATTCTCTACATGGATTCCTACCGATCACCGTATTCCTTGGTTGATGACCGACCATGTGTATGAGATGAGCGCGTTGAACCAAAATATCGGTTATAATCAGCCCACTCATACAGGATATTATCTCGGTTCTGACTACAAGAGTGATGAAGAGATTTGGGCTTCTGCAAGAGTTGCTAATGGCGATACCAACGGAGTTGAAGAGATTAGCTCTAACAATGCTTTACATGAAGAAGGTGTCATTTATGACCTCATGGGCAGAAAGATAGAAAATCCTTCTTCAGGTATATATATCCTCAATGGAAAGAAATTCGTAGTAAAGTAGATTAAAAAAGAAACAGGTTTAAAACTATTAATTATAGCAAAGAAGGAGCGCACGACGCGTGCGCTCTTTTTATTAAACTTTAAAGAAATAAGTAGTTTGCCAAATAACTAATAATGTGATGAAGATTAATAAAATACAATTGTTAGTGACTTCAATAATGATGGCAAATATGGCTTTTGCTTCAGCCGGGTCGCAGATTGATCTTGCAGGTGAATGGAAAGTAAAATTGGAAAATGAATCAAAAGAACATGTCATCACTCTACCCGGAACGACTGACGATGCCGGTATTGGAACGCCGGATACGCTTACTCCGATGCTTAAAAAACCACAGTTGCTGCATCTGACAAGAAAGAATCGGTTTGTAGGCAGCGCATCATATACCCGTGATATAAACATTCCTGAAGCTATGGCTGGAAAACCTCTGCGTATTAATCTTGAACGAGTGATGTGGAAAAGCTGTCTTGAGATAGATGGAAATATTATAGGGGAATGCCAGAAAAGTCTTACCACTCCTCATGTTTATTTCCTTCCGGAGGGACTGACTGCCGGAAACCATGTCATCACCCTGCATATCGACAATGCTAAGCAATATGAAATATCAACCAACAATCTTGCCCATGCATATACTGATGATACACAGATAATGTGGAACGGTGTTTTGGGCAGCATGGCGATTGAAGTGATTCCTGAGGTGGATGTCCGTGATATTCAAGTATATCCTGATGTGGATTCCTCACAGTTGTTGGTAAAGGTAAGTGTTGACAACTCTCTGCCTGAACAGATGGATACCAACCTTAAATGGGACATCAAGGGATTTGAAAGTAAGGACTCCATAAGTGGAAAACGAAGTGTCAGCATACGTCCCGGCATCAACTTTTTGGAGTTCAATATAGATGATCCTCTTCTGGTAGCTTCTCGATGGTCGGAGTTTAATCCGGAAGTGCTGACCCTAAGCTTACAGTTGGAGCACTTTCCCGAAATCAAGCAGATTGATTTCGGAATGAGGGAGGTGAAAGCAATGGATAATTCCATAAGAATTAACGGAAATCCTGTATTTTTAAGAGGCACTTTAGAATGCTGTGTGTTCCCATTGACCGGCACTCCTCCTACAGACGAAAAAGGTTGGGAAAAGGTTTTTGCCACTGCTAAAGAATGGGGACTGAATCATTTGCGTTTTCATTCATGGTGTCCTCCAGATGCCGCCTTCAGAGTGGCGGATAGGATGGGTTTCTATCTGCAGATTGAGTGCCCGCTGTGGAGTGTTGATATTCTCCCGGGTGAGGATGGAGAAAACGGAGATATGAAACATTTCATACGGAGTGAGTACGATGCCATAGTGTCTAATTACGGCAACCATCCTTCATTCTGCTTGATGACAGTAGGCAATGAATTGCAGAAGGATTTTGATTGGCTCAATGACATGACAAGGCACATGCATGACACAGATCCAAGACGTCTTTATTCTGCCACCTCGTTTACATTTGAAAAGGGGCATGGAGGTCATCCTGAAAATTATGATGACTATCTCGTCACCCAATGGACCGACGACGGCTGGGTTCGTGGTCAAGGTGTCTTTGACCAAGAGCCTCCATCATTCAATAAAAACTATTCTGCTGCGACTCGCTCCCTGTCGGTGCCTCTTATAGAACATGAGATAGGACAGTATGCCGTATATCCCGATCTTTCGGAAATTGAGAAATATACCGGAGTTCTGACTCCTCATAATTTCGTTGCAGTCAGAAATGACCTTGAGAAAAAAGGTCGGTTAGACCGGAGTCAAGACTATACTCGTGCATCCGGTAAACTTGCGTCAATACTATATAAGGAAGAACTTGAACGAGCCCTGAAAACTCCCGGGGTCAGCGGTATACAGATGCTTGGACTTCAGGATTTCCCGGGTCAGGGAACGGCTTTGGTCGGGCTGCTTAATGCTTTCTGGGAGTCTAAAGGTATAGTCGATTCATCATGGTTCAGGCAATTCTGTAGTCCTATAGTGCCCCTTGCCAATTTTGAAAAGGCTGTGTATGAAGAGGGGGAAGTTTTTGATGCGTCAATAATTATAGCGAATTATTCCGATTATTCAGGGTCATGGAATTGCAGATGGCGCCTTAAAGATTGTGATGAACTTGTGGCGGAAGGAGATTTTGATGGTGAGAGCCTTGGTAAAGAACTGAATGATATTGGAGACATCTCTATAAAGTTACCCTCTATGGGAAAAGCTCGGAAACTTACATTCTCTGTTAATGTCAATAATGATTCCATCTCCAATTCATGGAGTCTGTGGGTTTATCCTAAAGATGTGCCTCTGGAATATGGTGACGTTTTAGTTACTAAAAGTCTCAAGGAGGCTAAGGATGGACTTAAGGCTGGAAGGAAAGTGCTTTTTACTCCACCGTTGGATTCCATTGCAGGCACACGTTCAAAATTTGTTCCAGTATTTTGGAGTCCTGTCCATTTTCCGAAAGAAGCTGGCGCAATGGGAGTGTTGTGCGATCCGGAGCATCCTGCATTAAGCCTGTTCCCCAACGACGGTCATACAGACTGGCAGTGGTGGTATCCTTTAAAAAGATCTGCCTATCTGGATATTTCCGATTTCAAAGGACTGACGCCGATAATCGAAATGGTGGATAACTTCACGACCAATAGGAGGCTTGGCCTGATGTTTGAGGCAATGGTAGGTGAAGGGTCGTTGCTTTTCAGCTCTATTGACCTTTTGTCAGAGCGTGACGAAGACCTCGCATCGACCCAATTGCTAAGGAGTGTGCTTGAGTACATGAAAACAGATGAATTCTCACCTTCCGGAAATCTTTCTGAGACCGCACTTGATGGTTTAGTCACATTTCCTGAAAGAAAGGAAGATAAATGATTGTTAATTCATTATTTTATGGTGTTTTTCCGGTAGGTGCTTGGCGAGCAGTTGTTGAGATTTCTGAAAGCAGTGTTGAAACAGCTGATTGAACTGAAACCACAGTCCATGGCAATGCTGGATATTGGATCATCTGTGAATAGAAGCTTCACAAGTAAGACCATACGGTTGAAGCTCTTCTCTATCTATGTCGAATGATTTAAAATCCATGAAATCTCGTAATTCAGGTGGTTTTTATTGAAAAACAGGTTGTGTTATCGGAATTTTTTGTGCAAATTTGCAAAAAATATCTCAAACAACAAAATTTAGTTCCATGAATGGTGAAAAAAATATATTAATTGTCTTGACATTTCTATGGCTAAGTACTTTTGGGTCTTATGGTTTTACTACCATTTACAATGATTGCAAACGAGATGTTCCCCGGTTCGACGGCAATGTTCGCCTCATAGTGACTACAGATCTCGGAGGCAGTGATCCTGATGATATCCAGTCGATGATCCATCTTCTTGTTTGTTCTGACAGGATAGACATCGAGGGGCTTATAAGTTCTGAAGCTTGGGTGGATGACCCGGACAAGACAGAAAAGTTAAGACAGACTGTCGAGCACTTCATAGAGGTGTTGCCTACGCTTGGCATTCATTCTTCCGGTTATCCGTCTGCTGAATATCTACGTTCTATAGTTGCGCAGGGTCAGGATAAACCACACATGGATGGCGTAGGTGAAGGCAAGGATTCTCCAGGCTCTGACTTGATAGTGGATGCCATAAAAAAGGATGACGGTCGTCCGCTTTGGGTTGCCGCATGGGGAGGTATGAATACGGTGGCGCAGGCTTTGTATAAGCTGAAAACCACGAATGATGAGGAGACTTTTAGGGCGTATATATCAAAACTAAGGATATATGATATTTTAGGGCAAGATGACGCAGGGGCATATATCGCTAAAAATTATCCTGAGCTTGTTTATATAAGAAACAAGGAGGTGTATGGCTGGGCACCCAATGATCAGTGGACGAAAGAAAACATTCAGAATCGTCTCCCGCTGGGAGCGTATTATCCAAACCGTATTTGGGCTACCGAAGGGGATTCTCCTTCGTTCCTGTATGTATATTCCAACGGACTCAATGATCCTGAACATCCTGAATATGGCGGCTGGGGAGGCCGGTTTTCCAAAGACAGGGTCAAGAATATCAGAGGTATGGATTTTATCGAGAGAAGTGGTAAGGAGGAGAAAGTTTTCGATGATTATTATATGATAGGTAGTGCTCCAGAGGGAAACCAATCTATAAAGATATGGGAAGAGGCAATACACAATGATTTTGCTGCGAGGATGAAATGGACTCAAGAAAAAGACTTTGAGAAAGCCAATCATCATCCGGTAGCTGCATATAACGGAGATACAGGAAGATATCCGGTTTATCTGTATGCTAATCCTGGAGATACAGTTTTTCTGTCAGCTTCAGGATCGTGTGACCCGGATAATGACGAACTTGAATATTCATGGAATGTGTATGAAGAACCATCAGAATATGGTGGACAAATAATCTTTGATAGGTCTAATGAGCGGGATTGCAGGATTATTGTGCCGGAGAGAGTAGGAGATGACGGCATACACATAATTCTTGAGGTTTCAGACAATGGTAGTCCAAAACTTACGTCGTATAGAAGGATAATAATAAAAAACAGTAAATAATTTTCAGCATGTTAAATAGATTGTATGTTAATCTGAATCTGTCGCTTGTCTTGGCAGGATTTGGAGTGGCAGATGCTTCTGCTAAATCCTCTAACATTGACCAATCCTTATTGTCTATGGGTGATCTGAAGCCGAGGATTGTGGTGCTGACCGACATTGCTCCAGGCGAAACGGAACCGGACGATATGGAATCGGTAGTAAGGCTTCTTTCTCATGCTGATCTTTTTGAGATTGAGGCTTTGATCACGACTTCTGGATGGAACAGCGGGGGCTGTGCATATAATGATGAATGGGCTTCTTATCTTCTTGCAGTGATAGATGCATATGAAAAGGATCTTCCAAACCTCATGAAACGCTCCTGCCAGCAAGGGTTCTTGCCGATCGAGGAGGAATCCCGACAGCAGAAGATCGGTTATTGGCCAAGTGCGGAATATCTGAGAGGAAGACATCGTATGGGTAGTCGCTATCTCGGAGTGGAGCATATAGGAAAAGAAAATGAATCTCCGGGAAGTGATATGATCATAGAACTTACTGAAGAGGAGGACCCACGTCCGCTTTGGATTTTAGTATGGGGCGGTGGCAACACTGCTGCGCAAGCTTTGTGGCAACTGAAGGAATCTGGCGATGAGGAGAAACTGAACAAAGTTCTTGACAAAATCCGTCTATACACTATCACAGACCAGGATGTAGACTGGATGCAGAGAGGTCAATATGACATAAGTTCCCATAAATGGATGCGGAAGACATTCGTCGACAAGCTTTTCTTTATCTGGGACGAGAGCGCATGGCTTTCGCAGAATGAGATTGGCGCTTCAAATTGGCCGGAATATGAATCGAAGATTCAGACAAAAGGACACATGGGATCGGTATATCCGAAGTACAAATATGGAGTGGAGGGTGATACTCCCAGTTTCCTATATGTGCTTCCCAATGGTCTGAGCGATGCGGAACATCCTGAGTTTGGCGGGTGGGGAGGATATTTCCGGCATGAGATTTCTCCTGACAGTGCTACATATTGCTTTACGAACATGCGTCCTGAACTAAAGGAGATATCCCAGAAATACGAGAAATATTTCTATCCTGCCATTTTTAATAACTTTGCTGCGAGAATGGAGTGGGGCGCCAAGGGAGTCGGTAATCGTAATCCCGAGTTGGTGATAAACGGCATTGGAGGATTATCGCCCATGGAAATAAAGGTTTCTCCAGGTGAAAGAGTAAAACTTGATGTGTCTGGTTCCGGCGATCCGGATGGAGATAGCCTCGAGTATAAATGGTGGATAATGCCGGAAGTTGGCTTGGCTCTTACGGAAGGATGTATTGAATCCGATCCCTCTGGCAATGCGGAGATAAAAATCCCTGTGGATATTAAGTCCGGAGACATACATCTCATTTGTGAATGTACGGATTCTGGGTCGATACCACTGACTTCATATCGCCGTATTATTCTACAGGTCAGATAGTGAAGGTCATTGTAACAACTCAGATTCTCTCAGGCTTATACATTGTATAGACCTTCCCGCGGATCTCTTCGGCGAGCTGCGGGTATGATTTGCCGGATTTCTTCAGGTCGGAGACGCTTATGGGCTTTCCAATAATGATACGGAACCGCTTGCCTCGTGAGGCACACAGTTCGGCAGGAAGGGTAGCTTGTTCGATATTCACTTTGATACCGAGTTTCTTCCTCCATTTTGCGAGCCTGTAGAAGCACTTTCGATTCAGCGCAACGAATCTTACAGGAACAATTACCCGTGAATTCACGATTCCCTAATGC
>CAMWLX010000134.1 GCA_947175225.1 uncultured Porphyromonadaceae bacterium | reverse complement strand
CCGCTCGAAAACCTGACGAAATATTAATAAAAAAATAAGTTTAAACAACTTCAATCGTTAGGGTAATCTAATCAAGGCCTCGTCTCAAATTCTGAGATGAGGCCTTTTCTTTATTTCTTCGTTGAGGCTCCAAACAGCCAGGAGGCTAAAAGAGGGGAGGAGCGGAGGACTGCACTGATGATTAGGCAAAGGGCTATGACGAGAGCGGAGATTGCAAGGCCGATGGTCAGCATAGCGAGTATTGAATTGCCGGGTCCGGAAGAGAGAAACCCTTTCATGAAGGAAAGATTGGGGATAAAAAAATAGTGAAGATAATAGATGTCAAGAGTCCGGCTCCCGACAAACGACATCGTATTGCTAAGAGCATTTCCTTTATCAAACCATTCCCTATACGACCGGAATGAAATCAGCAATGTCATCAATCCAGTGAAACGCATAGCCGTCATTACGAAATCCCATTCCAACGAATACTTATGTCTGCATCCATAGAAAATCACCAATGCAAAAAATGATATTATCATCAGTGCCTTGAAATATTGATTGTCTACTGCCTTCCAAGTTAAAGACTCAAAACGACGGGCAAAAATCCCGAGCATGAAATATGGCCAATAATTCAAAGTATGCCATGTCTGAAGACCTACTACCCATTCAGGAAGTTTCACTCCATCCGTGAAATAATTGAATATGAATGGGGAAAGCCAAGAGAAGGCAAGCAATGTATAGAGAGGCCAGTTCTTATTTGTCTTGCGTACGACCAATGCCGCAGCCAAATATAAGACAAACATCTCGAATAGTGAGATAGTAAACCAATAAGGATTTGATGTCCATATGAAGTTAAACTTCCATCCCCGTATGCATACCCCATACAGGAAGCAAAATACCGCCAAGCCCACAATCTGAGCCTGAAATTTCTTAGTCATCACACGCTTCACCGTAGGCCAATTCCACTTCTCAGCCATGCGGAATGCGAAGAAACCACTGACGAAAAAGAAGAGCGGCATCCTGAACATTGTCATCATGTAGTAGACCGCTGAGAATGATGCGTTTGTAATCGGCATCTTCACGTAGGCATTCGTCACATGGCTGAAGACCACGAGCAAGATAGCCAGCCCACGCATCGCATCGATATAGCGTAGTCGTTTTTTTAATTCATAATTCATAATGCAAAATGCATAATTGGGTTCTTTCAATCGCAACAAGCGCTCGGCAACGCGCTCAACGCGAGACGAAACGCCCTGCAAAGTTAATATATTTTTTTGATTTGAGGAATTTTTTGTAAATTTGCAGTATGAAAGAGGAAGAAGAGATAATCTATAAAAATAAATTGGGCCTGACCGGGCTTGTCGCTTTAGTTTTCGGTATGATGGTGGGGAGCGGGATTTTCAACATCCCTCAGAATATGGCTGCCGGTGCCGGGCTGGGGTCAGTGCTGATTGGCTGGGTCATCACGGCTACCGGAATGCTGTTTCTTGTCAGCACATTCAAGATTCTGAGCGACCGGCATCCGGAACTTAATGAAGGAATCTACCTTTATGCAGAAAAAGGATTCGGACGCTTCACCGGGTTTAACATTGCCTGGGGATATTGGCTTTGTGCTTGCTTTGCCAACATAGCTTATGCCGTGATGCTCAATGATACATTCGGAGCCTTCTTCCCTTCCCTTCTCGATCACGGGGTCAGGACTATACTTTTCTGCTCGGCGTTGATATGGGTGATGTATTTCCTCATCAGTTCCGGAATGCGTACATCTTCAATAATAGCTACAGGGGCAGCTATCCTCAAGCTTTCAGTAATCGCACTGATTATAATCCTTTTGGCACTCAATATCAAGTATGACACGCTGACAGCTGATATTTGGTGTATTAGCGACGGGATTGGAGGCGTAATGTCGCAAGTCAAAAGCACGATGCTCGTCACCCTCTGGTGCTTTATTGGAATTGAGGGTGCAGTCGTCATGTCGGGAAGAGCAAGAAGGCAAAGCGATGTCGGGAAAGCCGGAGTGTTCGGTTTCCTTGCAGCGTGGATACTTTATGTTTTGGTGTCAGTATTCAGTTTCGGGATAATGTCGCGAGCCAGACTTGCCGGGCTTGAAGATCCCTCAGTAGCGTATGCTTTGCGTAGCATTTGCGGAGAATGGGCCTACTGGCTGGTGATAGCCGCGGTCATCATATCGATCACCGGAGGATGGTTTGCATGGACAATAGTGACAGCCGAACAGCCCTATTCAGCCGCACATCATGGAATCTTCCCGAAATGGCTTTTGAAGAAAGATGGCAGCGACTCCTTGCAGCCGGCTTTGCTGGCATCGAGCATCATCATGCAATGCTTTCTGTTTCTCGTGGTCATGGCTGAGGATGTCTATCTCTATGCCCTCAACATAACGGGACTAATGGTGCTCCCGGCATATCTTTTCAGCGGACTATTCTTAGTGAAGACGGCGAGAAATGATTATAAATGCGGTATGCTTAGGCGGCATGCTAAAAGAGGGTATGCTTACGCACTCTCCATAGGGATATTCTGCACGATTTTCTGCATTTGGATGCTTTATGCGGCGGGTATCGGACTTCTGCTGCAAGCTGTGGCATTCTATCTCTTGGGACTTCCCCTTTACCGAAAGAAAAACTAACCTAAACTATAAAAAATTAATTATGATGGGATTGAGAACCGGAATCTTGATGGTTGCCATGATAGCTTTTGCCGCAACCTCTTATGGAGAATATTCATTGAAGATAAAGCGTGGTAAATATCCAGAAGATGTAAAAATCGAAAACATCAATGGGAATATACCTGAATCAGCATATTATAAAAACGGCTGGACCGAGGAGGGTTGGAGTGCCGGAGATTACGGGAAGGTCACCAACATAGCCTTATCCCCATCCTGTGTTATAGAAGGCGTCTGTGAGAATGCGCTTACGCTTCCTTCTATGCTGATAGAAGATGGCGAATGGCTTAGTTGGGATGGCTGCGAGATATATCCTGTGTTCAATGAAAGATATACGGTGGAATTCCGAGCCAATGGCAAAGATGTATGGGAAAAATTAGGTGAATATACTGAAACAAAATCCACATGGACTACCCATATGATTGATCTTTCTCCCTATGCCGGGATGGATGGACAGGTGAGATTCGTATGCCGCAGCGAAAAAGGATATATGTTGGGCCTGAATAATATAGCTATCAAGCGACCGACAGAGCATACTTTTTACTCCATCAATACTACTCCTAAATTTTTCTCTAAAGGGGAGCTTAACGACGGCAATGTCTTAGCGGAAATAAACATCATGAATACCGGAGCAGCTCTATCAAGTGCTGTCATAGGCATTTCTATTGATGGCACCAGAGTGTCTGCCATTCAGGAAGAGAATTACTGGCCGACAGGAGAAACACGTCGGGTTGAAATTCCACTTCCATTGACTCCAAATGAGAAAGCAGAGTATGAGGTTACGATCGAGCCGGAAGGTGCAGAGATGCAGGTCATAAACAATAGCTTTGCCTATTGCACTTCTATGAAGAGGTATCTTTATGTCGATAAGGGTACAGGCATGTGGTGTAACGCTTGCCCCAATGGTACGCTGGAGATTGAAAAGCTCGAGGAGGCTTACGGAGAAGCCTTGATAGTGGGCGAAACACACTATGGAGAGACGACAAGCTATGTAGATCTGCTTGCCAACAATTTAAACATAGAATGGCTGAAATTTTACTCAATACCCCAGCTGATGCTCAACCATGTGGCATCCACAAAAGGGGAAAAGACTACAAAATTTGAGGATCAAATCTGTTTGCCAACCGAGATGGAAATAAAAATAACGGATATGTCAGTCAATAAAGATGGCAGTTTATGTGCAAAAGCGGAGGTCGGCACTTCGGAATCTTTTGCAGATTCTGACCGGCGATACACTATCGGCTATATATTGACGCGCAATGTGACCGGGAATGAAAATGCGCAATATTATCAGAATAATATTTGCACTACTGCGCTGCAAATGCAATATAGATATCTTCCATCAAGGATGTTATATCCCATATGTTTTTTCCCAAATGTCACAATACCTTCCCAACTCGCTACCGGATCTGAAAATCCGGCTTTCACCGGCATTGAAGGGAGTCTTCCGGCATCTTTGGAAGCAGGGATGACATATACCTGCAGTTTGGAAATCCCATGTCCGGAAGGATTTGACAATTTTGATGGCATGCGCTTGGTGGCGTATATTATAGATGCCGGAAAGAAGACTATAATCAACTCTACGGCATCTTATATTGACGACTCTACCGGCGTCGAAGAGATAGCAGACAGCTACATCGGCTCTAAGACTGAAAAGATATTCACAATAGATGGAAGGCAAGTAGGATTGGAGAGGGAATCGCTCCTTCCGGGTCTCTATATCATCGAGGGCAAAAAAATACTTATAAAATGATTTTCTGCGCGAGCTCACAGGAAGTGGAAGACGTTGACGCGGAAATGATCTACTGAGTACATCACTATAGCCATCAAGACAATTACCACTGTCAGATACTGCCACAAAGTGACGCTGCGGATCAGCTTGGAGACATTGACAGGATTTCGATGCATCATGCTGAAAACCCATATAGAAGACACCAGGAGGCAGATTCCTATTATAATTCCTACCCATGGGGAGACATACTCAACTGCAGAGGGACGGATTATCAAGACAATGCAGACTATGGCAGCATTGCCAAAATAAACAAATCTTGAGAACGATCCTCCCTTGGCAGTGACAAGAGTCTCGTAGTTATTCTTCTTGTCTTCTTCATAATGCATATATTGGATGGCTATATGAGCATTTACTGCAAGCATACCATTGATCACTGAATACACTGCGATAGGTAGCCAGTCAGGATTCGTAAGATTCTGGATCAATGCGGTGCCGCTGACTGCAATCGGTCCGAAAAAGAGGAAAGTGAATATCAGCGACCATCTTGTGCGTACTAAAGGATTTGGACCCATGAAATAGAAATAGTACATCACCGATATCACCACCACATATCCCATCCCAATCCAGCCAATGAATGTAAATAAAGACATTCCGGCTGTTAAAGCGAGTATAGCGAAACTATTGGCAACTATACGATATATAGCTACTTCCGGAGAATTGGCGATTTTCGAATCATGCGTCCTCAACCCCTTCAACCTATCTCCTCCGGAATAGCAGAGGTGGAAATAACTGTGATATAGATTGGCTGATATCTGAAGCAATATGGCAAAGAGGAGTGTCATGATTGCGGGGAATACTGAGATACCTCCCCGGATGACTGATGCAGTCAATCCTCCCATTACCGCACCCCCACTGAGGATGAGCGAAGCGGGATGGATGGCCTTTAGAATGGAGCGAGTAGTCTTGTTCATTAAGAGCAAAATGATAAGTAAAAAACAGTAAACAATAGGCAGGAAGGCTTTTTTAGATGCCGACGTAGAGGATGGCGGCGAGGGAGCCTACACCGATGATAATCCAAAGCACTATAGCCTGAACAAGGGGCTTGACGCCTACTTGCTTTATGACTTTCAGGCTTAATCCGGCGCCAATCGCGAAGAGGACGGCAATCAGACATTGCTTGGCAATATCGACAAGGACATTATAGAGCGGACGCAGAGAGTCAGTACCTACATATGTATTGAATATCATAGCCAAGATGAAGAGGAAGATAAACCAAGGAACGGATATCTTTGACTTCCCTTCTTCGTTGCCATCTTTACGGAAAAACCACATAGTGAATAATGCCAATGGAATGATCCAAAGTGCCCGCGTGCATTTGATGAGAGTTGCCAGATCGCAAGCTTCAGTGCTTCCCGGGAAATACATTTGGTCGAAAGCAGCTCCGGCTCCAACTACGCTGCTCGTGTCATGGATTGCGATAGCTGCCCAGGTGCCAAACTGGTGCTGTGTAAGGCCGAGATAGTGTCCGAGCGGAGGGAAAATAAAGAGGGCAATTGCATTTAGGATGAATATCACGCCAAGAGAAACTGCCATCTCATTTTGATCTGCCTTGATGACCGGGCCAACTGCCGCAATCGCGCTGCCACCGCAAATGGCGGTGCCGGATGATATCAAGTAGGAAGTCTTATAATTGATGCTCATAAAGCGGCCTAATAGCACGCCTGCTACCATCACCAGAATCACTGAAGCAATAGTGAAAATCATTCCTTCAGCACCACTCTGAAGAGACTTCTCAAGGTTCATGCCGAATCCGAGTCCAACTACTGAAGCTTGCAGCAAATATTTTGAAAGCTTTTTATTGAATGTGGGATAAGGGATGCCGAATATAAGAGCGAAAATGAGCCCTATGAATAGGGCGATTGGAGCAGTGATGATGCTGAGGCCGAAAATCAGTTTGAAGGGAACAAACATTACGACGAGCAGAATCCAATATAAGTATTTTGCCATGGTTGTTGGTTTAGTGGGTTATTGGGGTTTAGTTTATATGTGGGTTGAATCAGAGTTATCAGAGTTATCAGAGTTATCAGAGTTATCAGAGTTATCAGAGTTATCAGAGTTCTCTGATTTTGTTTTATGTGCAAATTTAACACTTTATTGGGAATCGTCAAAATATAATTTGATAAAACAGTGTGAAATTTTTGTTATAATGATATGGAAGTTAGAATTGAAGAGGGCTGGAAAAGGGAATTGAGTGCTGAATTTGATAAACCATATTTTTGGAATCTCACTAATGCTGTGAGGATGGAGTATGCCGATCCTCGCATCACTGTGTATCCCCCTGCCGGGAAGATATTCTCGGCATTCGACAATTCACCTTTTGCCGATACGAAAGTGGTCATAATAGGGCAGGATCCTTATCATGGTCCGGGACAGGCTAACGGGTTGGCATTCTCGGTCAATCCCGGGATTCAGCTTCCTCCGTCGCTGCGCAATATATTCAAGGAAATAAGCACAGACATAGGAACTCCCATACCATACGACGGGGATCTTACGCGATGGGCGCGTCAGGGAGTGCTTCTGCTCAATGCAACCCTAACCGTAAGAGAACATCAGCCGAGATCACATGCGAATCTCGGCTGGAGTGAATTTACTGATGCTGCGGTGCGCGCCATCAATGAGCATGGAGAAAATGTAGTGTTTATGCTATGGGGTTCGGATGCTATCCGGAAGGGAAGCATGATCGACCGGTCAAAGCATCTTGTGCTGACTGCCCCTCATCCGTCGCCATTGTCAGCATCGCGGGGATTTTTCGGATGCCGGCATTTTTCGCAGGCCAATGCTTATTTGCAGGCGCATGGGAAAACGGGGATAATCTGGTAAAAGTCAGAGGAGATGTATGTTTGCCGCGGCGCAGGCATTGATTTGGTCTTCCGGCCAGATGGATGCTTGCACTTCCCCTATATGGGCTTTCTGGAGAAGATACATGCAAAGTCGGCTTTGACCGATGCCTCCTCCAATAGAGTAGGGGAGTTCTTCGGCAAGTAGTGATTTGTGGAATTCAAATTGTTCGCGCTCTTCGCATCCTCGCTCTTTCAACTGAGCGCGTAGCGATTCCGGACTGACACGTATGCCCATTGAGGAGAGTTCAAAACCACTTTCAAGTATTGGATTCCAAAGTATAAGGTCGCCATTAAGACCCAAGTAGCCATCTTCGTTTGGACTGATCCAGTCATCATAGTCCGGGGCTCGTCCATCGTGAGGCTTTCCGTCGGATAGAGGTGCCCCTATACCAATGATAAATACAGCCCCATATTCCTTAGCAGCCTTATTTTCTCTTTCCTTAGCAGTGAGGTCGGGATATTTGTCAAGAAGTTGCTGGGAATGTATGAAAGTGACTTCATCGGGGAGCCAGGGTGTGATATGAGGGAATTTCTCATATATTTCACCTTCCACTTTCTTTACGGCAGAATAAATCTTCTTTACAGTATCTTTTAGATAGTCGAGGTTCCGGTCTTCCTTGCGGATTGACTTTTCCCAGTCCCATTGGTCTACGTATAGCGAATGAAGATTGTCGAGGTCTTCGAAAGTGCGGATTGCGTTCATGTCGGTGTAGAGACCGTATCCCGGGGCTATGTCATAAGCTGCGAGTTTCATACGCTTCCATTTTGCAAGAGAATGCACCACTTCAGCTTTCTTGCCATCCATAGCTTCAATTGGAAAACTGACGGGGTGTTCCACGCCATTAAGGTCGTCGTTGATGCCAGTGCCGGAAAGTACAAAGAGGGGAGCAGTCACTCTTCGAAGATTCAGCGATTTGGATAGATGCTTCTGAAAGGAGTCTTTGATGTGCTGGATTGCGACTTCAGTAGTCTCGGGGAGAAGTTTCAGAGTGTATTTTTGTGGAATCGTAAGCATATTGAATCAAATAAATTTACCTTTGAAGTTGTTTAAACTTATTTACGAATTGAAAAATTTACAAAGAAGAGTTAAACC
>CAMWLX010000133.1 GCA_947175225.1 uncultured Porphyromonadaceae bacterium | reverse complement strand
CATTTAGGGGATGTGGATGAAATAACATACCTATATACATATGATAAAAAAAATAAAACTTTTGTGGAGTTTCGTCCCGGAAGAAACAATGTCTATCATGGTATGAATATAAGCTTGGAGGAAGCAAGAGAAAGAGCTCCTTTAATTGTAAGAAAATTTCATAAATAAATTAAAATGAAAATACTGCTTACCGGCGCTTCTGGAATGCTCGGAGGATACCTGCTCCCCTTGCTGAAGGAGGGCAATGAAGTAAAGACTCTTCAGCGCCATGATGCCGATTTTATATGCGATCTTACCGCTGATATGCCTGATTTCGGTGATAATACATTCGATCTCGTTGTCCATGCCGCAGGATCTGCCGACGATGGCACAGCTTTAGACTTGAACCTTGAAGGTACGCGTCGCTTGCTGTCAGGGCTTGAAAAGAATCCCCCTAAGGAATTTGTATATGTGTCCAGTTGGGAAGTTTACAGTCCTGACTCCGGAGAAGGCGTGAAAGAAGATCATCAGCTTTGGGCCTCTACAAAAGTGGGGCAGTCGAAGGCGCGTGCTGAAGAAATAGTCAGAAAATGGTGTGCTGACCATGATGTTTTGCTGACTGTAGTCCGCCCTGCCCGCATGTTTGGGAAAGGTGTCAAAGGCGAAATGAGAACTCTCTTCAACGATGTCGTCAATAGCCGGTATATCCATGTTCGCGACAACGATGCAAAGCTTAGCCTCGTCTGTGCATCCGACGTAGCGGAAGCGATTGAAAAACTCCATTCAATTGGCGGAACATTTAACATTTCAGATGGAAAGGATGCAAAATGGATCGAATTGGCGGAAGCAATGAGCTCCAATTCCGGGGCAATGAAGCGCCAGACATTCCTCCCTAAGAAATGGGCTGATGTAGCGTGGAAATTAGCTTCATGGATTCCAGCCGTCAAGGCATCACTCTCTCCTGATGTCCTCTCAAGAAGGAGCAAGACTCTCACCCTCTCTTCCGAAGCTTTGAAAATTGCCTTTCCGGGCTGGAATCCGTATCCTACCATCGACGTGATAGGCAGAGTTAATAAAGATTATCCTTATCAAGATAGATAAGCAATGGGAACAATAAAGAATATCATAGACGCGGTCGCATCCTTTGGCAAGGTACTGCTTCTTTCCAAACGCCCTTCCCCCGCCGGCTCTCCGAAAAATGAGCTCCTTATTATAATGGGAAACGGGCCTTCTCTCCGCGAGACAATTGCCAATCATTCCGATCTTTTGAAAATGTCGAAGACCCTTGCAGTTAATTTTGCCGCAAATGCCGATAGCTATTTCGAATTAAAGCCGGATATCTATGTCCTTGCCGATCCTCATTTTTTCAGGGTAGGGGAGGATGGTCTCTCTTCTGATCCTAATGTCAGGCGACTTTGGGAAAATATAGCAAAGACTGAATGGAATATGGCTCTTTATTTGCCTTGCAAGGCAAAAATCCCTGATTCAATAAAGCATAACACCTGCATAAAAATAAAAAGATATAACTTGACTCCCGGAGAAGGTCTTGAAGCTCCTGTCCATTGGCTCTACCGTAAGGGACTGGCTATGCCCCGACCACGCAATGTGCTGATTGCATCAATAATGATTGCACTACGTGAAGGCTATCGGGATATATATATCGTCGGAGCCGATCATACATGGAGTCGCGACCTGTGGGTAGACGACAAAAACCGGGTCATATCCGTCCAGAAACATTTCTATAAGGACAATGACAAGGAGTTTGAACGAGTGGCGCAGGAATACGCAGGCTACCATCTCCACGATATCCTCAATAGCCTTACCATTGCTTTCCGCTCCTACCATCAGATAGCCGAATACGCCCGGAAAATCGGAGCAAAAATCACAAACTGCACCCCCGGCAGCTTCATTGACGCCTTCCCTCGCTCCTCATTAAAATAACTCGACGATAACAACGATGAAAACGACTACAACTGGTTTGCTTGCACTTTCTCCAATGCTGGTATTCCTACTGCTATACGTAGCAGTCTCAGCAATAATTGGAGATTTTTACAAGATTCCCATTTCTGTAGCTCTCTTGGCAGCTTCAATGTGGGCAATTGTGATTTATCGTGGCAAAAGCCTAAAAGTCCGTATAGAAACTTTCTCTGCCGCAGCTGCCGACAAAGATATTATCTATATGATATGGATTTTCGTCCTTGCCGGAGCATTTGCATCTGTCGCTAAGGAAATCGGAGCAGTAGAAGCTACTGTTAACTTCACCCTCAGCATCTTCCCTCCACAATATATAGTGCCCACACTCTTCTTGGCTGCTTGCATTATTTCCTTTTCTATAGGCACGTCGGTAGGGACTGTAGTAGCTCTTACTCCCTTAGCAGCCGAACTTGCTTCTGCCGAAGGAGGGAATGTTGCTTTCTTTGTAGGAATTGTACTTGGTGGTGCTTTCTTCGGCGACAATCTCTCATTTATTTCCGACACTACCATTGCCGCAACTCGTTCGCAGGGTTGCCAGATGCAAGATAAGTTCAAGGTGAATCTTTGGATAGCGCTCCCGGCAGCCATAGCCACTCTACTTTGTTATGTAATTTTTGTCCCGGATGTTGCGATAATCGAACCCCTTCATACCGGCGATCCTTTGCTGATGCTTCCCTATCTTGTAGTAATAGTGACAGCCATAGTCGGAATGAATGTCACTCTTGTTCTTACTTTGGGCATCGCTTCTGCAGTGATTTTAGGAGCTATATATGGCATAAGTATTCTCGATATGGCTG
Organism: uncultured Porphyromonadaceae bacterium; assembly: GCA_947175225.1. Lineage (GTDB taxonomy): Bacteria > Bacteroidota > Bacteroidia > Bacteroidales > Muribaculaceae > Lepagella. The sequence continues at coordinate 5,693 of CAMWLX010000133.1, read as the reverse complement.
GTTTCGTAGGTTCTGGTATTGAAGGTATGGGTGGCTTGATAATAATCACTCTTCTTGCATCCGGAATGCTTGGTGTGATAAAGGCTTGTGGCGGCATAAGCTATCTGCTCAATGTCTTGACTTCACGCATATCAGGACTTCGCGGAGCTCAGGCTACTTTAGCAATCCTTGTAGGCATTGTGAATCTTTGCACTGCCAACAATACTGTAGCCATTATCACAGTAGGAGGATTAGCAAAAGACATTTCAGAAAAATTTGGAATTGATTCCCGAAAGAGTGCCTCAATCCTTGACTCCGCATCTTGCATCGTACAGTGTCTGATACCCTACGGAGCCCAAACACTTCTCGCTACCTCACTTGCTGGTATATCCCCGGCGGCTCCTTTCCCATACCTTTACTATCCTTGGGCTCTCGCACTCACACTTTTACTCTCTATTGTTTTCCTATTCCCACGACGCTATTCATCAAAACGAATACAAAAATAGAAAGTCATCTCTTAAGAATATTAATTTTTTAAGAGATGACTTTCTATTTTTGTAAGATAGCCTGCTTTATATGCAGGATCCAAAATGATTATCAGAAGTATTTCACTTCAGTACCTTCAAGGCTTGAAAGCACTGCGTTTGCAAGCGAACTTGCACCAATGCGGAAAAGGTCATGGCAAAGCCATTCGTCACCAAGCACTTCCTTGACGATTGCATAATACTTGAGTGCCTCATCAGTCGTGCGGATGCCGCCCGAGCATTTGAATCCCACCTTGCGCCCGGTAGCCTGATAGTATTCTTTTATACACTGGCACATCACCCAGGCTGCTTCCAAGCTTGCTCCCGGATATATCTTGCCGGTAGAGGTCTTTAGGAAGTCTGCCTCGCTATAGAGGGAAAGAATTGAAGCCCTGCGTATATCCTCTGCTGTCTTGAGAAGACCTGATTCGAGGATCACTTTTAGTTTTGCACCGCGTGCTGCATGCTTCATCTCTACGATTTCATCGCATAGACCCTCATAGTCTCCGTCCTTATACATACCTACTGGGAAGACAATGTCAACTTCGTCGGCTCCTCCGAGAACTGCCATTGCCACATCTGCTACCTTAACCTCAATAAAAGTCTGTGCACTTGGGAAACAACCTGCTACTACTGCTACATCCACTCCGGGCACATCGAGTGTGTTGCGTACAACTTCCGCAAAATTGGAATATACGCATATTGCCGCCACATTCTTGTATTGTGGATAGTCACTGTCAAAGTTGTTTACTTTCTCTGTGAAAGCAACCACACTCTTGACGCTGTCATCTGTAGCGAGAGTGGTGAGATCGATTGAGTTCAGAAGAAATTCATACACGTCTTTTGATGCATATTCCCCGGCTCCATCTGTAATTTTCCTTACTTCAGCCTTTACGACTTCATCATCGCCTGTCACACCCGATGCGGCGATTGCTTCTTGATATTTATCCATCTACTGCTTGTCTTTATATTTTAGGTTATATTTTCACGCAAAAATAGAAAAAATCATGGACTATGCCAAATTTTTTTCATATACATTAAACCAAATAGGGCACTTATGGGTTTAGATATGTGAAAACAAATTTTTAGAAACCCTTTAAATTTATCTGACTATGAAAAAATACAGATGTGAAGTTTGCGATTGGATTTATGATCCGGAAGTAGGTGATCCCGATGGTGGCATCGCTCCCGGTACAGCTTTTGAAGATATCCCTAACGACTGGGTATGTCCTGTCTGCGGTGTAGGTAAAGATGACTTCGTAGAAGAACCGGAAGACTAAGCAAGGCATACAATCTAAATAATAAAGGCAAAGGGCCACTGCTCCCGGCAGTGGCTCTTTCTGTTGTCTATTCCAAAATAAATCACTATCTTTGCATTCCTATACACAATAACCTTTTCGAACAACCCATATGATTTCCGTAATTATGCCTATATATAATGGTGGTGGTTGGCTGCGTGGAGCCTTGAAATCGCTTCAAGATCAGACCTTTAAAGACTTTGAGGTCATTATGGTCAATGATGGTTCGACAGATGGATCCGAGGAAGTGTGCATGGCGTTCTCAAATTCGGATCCCAGGTTCAGGCTTATCAACCAACAAAATGCCGGAGTCTCGTCAGCTCGCAACCGGGGCATAGATGTAGCAAAAGGGGAGTGGATCGCTTTCATGGATGCTGACGATGTCATGCCTCCGGATGCTTTAGAAGTCCTGATAACTCATGCAAAAAGTAGTGGAGCCAAAATAGTGGTGGGAAAATATGTTAGAGAAGTTCCAAAGTCTGCCCCAAAAGGTAACGGACATTCAATGACTGTTCATTCAGATCAGGCTATTCTCATCGGACTATATCAATCGATAATACTCAATAGCCCATGTGGTGTGATATATCATAAATCAATATTTATGGGGGAGCCGAAACTTCGCTTTCGCACATGCCGCTATGAAGATCTTGATTTTTTCTATCAAGCATTCGAACTTGTAGATAGCGTTTGCATCCTTGATCGAGTCGTATACTTCTACCGAGATACTCCGGGAAGCTTTATCAATAAATGGTCTGATGCCCGCCTTGACGTCCTTGATGTGACAGACAGGATTGTGGAGCATATGAAAAGCCGTTCGCCTGAATTATACAAAGCTGCCCTCGACCGACGATTCAGCGCTCATTTCAATATCCTTATTGAGATGACACGCAATGGCATTGACAATCCGGTGCAAAAAGAGAGATGTTGGAATGCGATAAAGAAGCAGAGATTTAATGAGATTACTGATGGCAAGGTAAGGGTGAAGAATAAACTTGGAGCCTTGGTGTCATATTTAGGAATGCCGGTAATACAACTGTTATGCAAGTTCTGACACTTTCCCCTCACGAATTCGACCTGCATACTGCGAAACTTGCGCGAATGGTAGAGGAAGATGATATTGGCTGTTTTGATGCCATTGTGGCTATCCGGCGTGGCGGCTCATTCGTCTGCGATTCTTTCTGCAATCATTTTGCTAAAGATCGATATCAAGAAAGATATGACCTGACTCTCCAACGCCCTTCTACTAAAAGAAAAAGTGGATTATTGGGAAAGCTGTTGAAAAGTCTTCCACTCCCAATACTCGATAAGATGAGGATGGTGGAGTCAGCTCTGCTTGAGATGCGCCGTAAGATCAAAGGACCGGGGCGTGATCCAAATGTGGATGTTCCGGTTGGGCTTGCCAATCTTCTTGGCAAGGCTATTTCTCCTAAGATTCTAATAATTGATGACGCTATTGACAGTGGCGACACACTAATTGCAATAGTCAATTCGTTAACCAAATTGAACCCTAAATCTATACTCCGTATTGCGGTTGTGACCGAAACGACACATTCACCTCGTTTACATGCCGACTATACACTATACCGAAACAGAACATTGATTAGATTCCCATGGTCGAACGATTACAAAGACAAACGCTGAAAGGAGCAACTATTGTAGATCTTGACGGCACTCTTATCGCAGGCAATTCAATGCATATTTTCATGAAGCGTTTGCCTGGACTGCTTATGAAGCGGCATGCATATGGCGCTGCTATTAGCGCCCTCTTATGGGTAGGCCTCAGAAGTGTGCGCTGTGTCAACCATAAAAGCATGAAATGGCATCTGACAAAGAAAGCTTTGATCCATCTTCAAGATTCTGATTGGGATAATTTAGCGGAATTAATTTCTGAAGATATAAATCCACATGTCCGGGATTTTGTAGAGTCAAACCGACAATTGGGGTGTGAAACATACATAGCCACGGCAGCCCTGGAAGAATATACGCTTCCATTATGCAAGTTGTTGGGATATGATGGTGCAATAGCTACAAGTTTTTCCGAGTGCCAAGATGATTATGAAGAGATGAAAGGATATGCTAAGCGTGATGCAGTGGAGCAGTTGTTGGCTCAAAAAAATCTTCGGCTTTCATCATTCATCACTGACCACACTGACGATCTTCCTACAGCAGCTGCCTATCCCGGGCTCTCTATAATCGTCAATCCAACACAAAAGACGGCCGACCGCTTTCACGAAGTCGGTGTAACCCGATATATGAATTAACTCAGATCTCCAAATTATTCCGCTTCGTCGGCATCATCTCTTTCGATCAAACACTCCCGGACTTTTTACCCTGCTTGACAATCTTTTTATCCAAAGTAGCAGGTGCATATTCCCAATAAGGTTTCATCTTATCCCTAAGTTGAGCCGAGCCGCACAAAATATCCTCAAGCACAGAAGATGTGTTTCTCAAAAGACTTAGAAATGCCTCTTCTCTATCTTTTACACTCCATTCTCTTCCGCTCCGATATTCAGCAAAAAGCGAAGGTCGAGCCAATATCCCCCTCCCTATCATCACTCCATCATATCTCTGAGCCAACTCCTCAATCTGCATCGGCGTAGAAATCTCCCCATTGAAAATTACAGGATGCCGCAGTTTTGAGCTAAACGCCTTCATATCCTCAAGCAAAAGATTCCCTTTATACTGTTGTTTAGCAGTGCGAGGATGCACAGTGACATGCCGCAATGGCATCTCATTCAGTAGCTCGACCAAAGCTAAAGCCTCTCCCGGATCATCCACACCCAGACGCATCTTAACAGAAAACTGAATGTCAGTATAATGCGTCATCTCATTAGCTATCTGAGCTATCTTATCAGGATAATTCAGAATCCCGGCACCTCTCCCTTTTCTTACTTGAGGCACAAAAGGGCACCCCATATTCAGATCAATCCGCTCAGCCCCATTTGTGGCAAGAGTCTCGACAAGCATCCTCCACTCCTCCACATCGCGGAAAATAATCTGTGGAGTAAGCCTCATCCCCACATTAAGTCCCGAAGTAAAATCCCGAAGATCCCGAGCCCTGACCTCTCCCTTCTCCACCCGAATAAACGGCGTAAAATACTCCACATCTCTCTGTCCTTCACCGAAAAGCCGGAAATGCACACTCCGCCAAGCCGCCTCCGTCAGCCCCTGCATCGGAGCCACCATCAACTTAAATTCCTTTTCCATACCGCAAAATTACTAAATTTTTCCAATATCCCCCACCCCTACCATACATAAGCATTCTTTTTTACTGCGCTGAGGCGGAAGCCGAAGAAAAAAGCACCGGTTCCCAACCCTCGCTGAAAATCCGGTGCTATTATATTTTAAAAGAATAATCTTATCGAGCCTTATTCAATATGATATTGAATTCATCATCATGTGGAAGCTTAGCCTTAAGAGAGAAATAATTTCCTTGCATCTCTACAGGCGCAGACTGAAGACCGGCAAGAACAGCATCCGGAACATTAGGAAGCCCGCTACCGCAAAATTGTAAATCGGCTACAGGATGTAGCCGATTTCAAAACGGCAAAATTACAAAGCGATCTCGCCAAACAGACCACCAAAGACCCATACGTGTTCAATTTCCTGACCATTTTCGTGACTTCACGAAAATAATCAATTTATTCTTCATTATATTTATACCCAGTCGGTGTTTTAGGTTCAGTGGCAAGACCAAGGGTCTTGCGCCCTTTACTCCCCCTATCCCCCATAACCTCCCCCCATCGCGCAGCAGGTTTGTCGAAGGTGAAACGACCATCCCCTCCATCAAACAAAAAGCACTCCATCAATCTATAGTAAGCATACGCCAGACAACTAAAGACCAGACAGGAGTACGTGTACTATCGCATCCGCAAGACTTCACCCAGCAGAC
>CAMWLX010000132.1 GCA_947175225.1 uncultured Porphyromonadaceae bacterium | reverse complement strand
TCTGACTTCCTCATATCTTTTAAAGTATTGATAAATATACTACAAAGATACTAAAAATCAGTGAATTATCCAAATTTTCATTGTGCTATTTTGCCACTAAAATCAAGAAATTTTAGAGCGTGATTTTTATAAAATATTCGGTGTTTTTTAGCCGCTTTTTAGGAACGTCTAACTGAACACCCTAGTAATTTATCCTTTCTCTTTTATAATCTTAATGATTTCGATTACTGCAGTAAGCGCTACGAGGAGAATTTTAATTACTGTTCTTATCATCGGTTTTCAGTTTTGGAGCTTTCAATCGGCACCGGGGGGGATGAAGATTGCATTGCTCGGTGAGTGTTATACTTATGAAACACCCATAAAGTATTTTTTGTTATAAATTATGTGCATCAAACGCACATAACAATTATTAATAGTTGTCATACATTCTCTTAAGAATCCCTTTGATTTCATCCCTCAACTTATTAGGAGCCAATACAATTAATTCTTCTCTAAAGGACATCATTTCCCTCCTAAGCTCATAATTTATTATACACTTCATTTTTATAAACACTCCAGTTTTTTGAGGAAGAGTATACAAAACATCTTCCGGCACAACCTTACGCACCTCTTCATAATCTATTTTTGCCATTGTTTTATGCATGGGCTTTGATAAGACAAAGTTAGATGACTTATTAGAAACCCAGAAAATGATATCTTCCGGTTTATCATCCTTCTTAAAGTTGATACCTATTACATCCTCCAGAATTTTATCTATGCTTATATTCGCACACTTATAGGTCCCATTAACATCTTTCGAAATTCGTGACATACGATCGAGGGCGTAATGCTCAATGTTGTTTCCTTCCCATCCGAAAAGATACCATCTTCGGTTATACTCTCTCAAATACCAAGGATGCACTATATGTTTCGTAATTTTTGAGTCATCAAACCGATCATTCATTTTAAATCTTATAACCTTCTTTTCTCTTATGCTGGTCAATAGTGTATTTAATCTGGTTGAAATTTTCTTTTCAGATGGATCCTTTGTAAAGCTTAAAATAGGTGAATAATTTTTAGGTACATCTTTTCCATAATTAATATCAAACATTACAAAAGGAGTTAAACTATCAATCCCTTTTAACTGGAAGATCCCCAGAATTTCCCTAATGAGAAGTTTGTCATCTAAAGAAATATCATCATGAAATAGGGAGAACTTAGAATCTTCATAGCCATATCTTGTAATCTTTCTTCCCACTCCAGAAGAGGGCAAAACCTGCTCTTTTTTTAATCGTACCCCCTTGTCGTCCTCAAGAAATTTGATATCACGAGCCAATTTAAATCTGTTATAGTCACGAGCTACATTTTTAGACATAACATAGCTGATTATACTTTCCGGAAGGAAAGTTGAACCCGGCTTAGAAGAAAACAGTTCATCTATAGCCCTAATACGTAATAGTCTTTCATTTATCTTATTGTCAGGCATAACACAGAGGCTTTATAATTTTACGACCCAATATTATCTGGAAGGAAGGGCATCCTGTATGGAATCAAGATCATCGAAAAGAGTTTGGTCTTCTTCATCGGCTTTTTGGGCTTCAAGCATCTTTCTGCGGGCATTAAAATCATGATAGATTGCTTTGACCTTTGCCTCCATCTGCACAGTAGTAATCTTTCCTTTGTCTTTTAAGACTGGTTTATCTTGGAAATCAAGAAGATTATCTACACTATTGCGCCAGTATTGCAGTGTGAGATCCTGTCGCCCTTTAACACGCATCTCGGCACTTGTAAGAAAGATTTCCACCAGTCTGTTGAGATCCTCAATCTCCTCTGCCTGTAGATAGTTTTTCGCAATGATGACATCTCCCTGCCTTACTATCTCCCCTTTCCATGAAGTCAATCCCATATTAGGAAGATTGGAGTCAGCTCGAGATACAATCAACTCGGCAGCTGTCTGCCGAGTAATGGCATATATAAGTTTGTTTTGAGTCTCTGCAAAAAACATCTGGGTAGCCTTGTCGGTCTTGTCATAGTCGCTGCTCAATTTGAAGAGATCCCTTATCTTTTGATAGAATCTTTTCTCCGAAGCACGGATATCACGGATCCGAAGGAGGAGTTCATCAAAATAATCAACTCGGCCGTCAGGATTCTTAAGCCTTTCATCATCCATCGTGAAGCCTTTGATGAGATACTCTGAAAGATGGTCGGTCGCCCATTTACGGAATTGAGTCCCCCTTACCCCACGCACACGATAACCAATAGCGATAATCATCTGCAGGGAGTAATATTCCACGTTATATTCCTTACCATCTGAGGCAGTTGTCAAATAATATTTGACAACTGAATCCTTATCCAATTCATTATCGGATAATATATTACCTATATGATGACTGATGGTTTGCTTGGAGGTGGCAAAAAGTTCGGCTATCTGACTCTGGTTAAGCCAGATGTTTCCGTCCTTGGCATATAGGGCAACTGACGTGCGCCCATCAGGAGTATTATAGATTATTAAGTCTTTCATGGATTTATCACAAGGATTTATTTAGTATGGCTTCAGAAGATCTGACCGTAGGAGGCGCGGTCGAGGGCGCGGTAGCCGATGGCTTCGGAGATGTGGCTGCTCAAAACAGGTGCCGTGATAGCTTCTTCTGCCGGCATCACAGTGGCATATTCAAGGTCGGCTATGGTGCGCGCTACGCGCAAAATGCGATCGAAGGCGCGGGCTGACATGTTGAGTTTAGTCATGCGGTCTTTGAGCTTGGCGAGACCTTGCTCGTCGGGCCAGGCGTATTGGTGAAGGAGCCGCGAATTCATCTGCGCGTTGCAGTAGATACCCTTCTCGCCCTTGAAGCGCGCAGTCTGCACGGCACGCGCCTTGATGACACGCACCCGTATAGACGCACTCGACTCCGCCGGAGCCCGATTAGCCATATCATCAAACGCCACAGGCTCAATCTCGCACTGGATGTCAATGCGATCCAGCAACGGACCACTTATACGGTTCATATACTTAGTGACCGCTCCAGCCTGACAAGTACATCTCTTCGTAGGATGCCCATAATACCCACAAGGACAAGGGTTCATCGAAGCCACCAACATAAAAGAAGCCGGATAGTCTACTGTATACTTTGCTCTCGACACAGTTATAGTCCGATCCTCAATAGGCTGCCTTAGTACCTCCAATACAGTTCTCGAAAATTCCGGAAATTCATCAAGAAAAAGAACCCCGTTATGAGCAAGAGAAATCTCCCCCGGCATAGGATTGGCCCCTCCCCCTACCAATGCCACAGGCGACACCGTATGATGCGGAGTACGGAATGGTCGCTTCGTCATAAGCATCGACCCACGATGCAATTTTCCTGCTACAGAATGTATCTTCGTAGTCTCCAAAGCCTCCGCCAGACTAAGCGGAGGCAAAATTGAAGGAAGCCGCTTTGCCATCATTGATTTTCCGGCTCCCGGAGGCCCTACCATCAAGATATTATGCCCACCGGCACAAGCAACCTCAAATGCACGCTTCACACTCTCCTGACCCTTCACCTCCGAAAAATCAAAATCATAGCTATCAGCCTCAGCCGCAAAAATCTCGCGCGTATTGATAATAGTAGGTTGTAGCTCTGAAGTCTCAGCTATCACACCGACAGCCTCTGCCAAATTCTTCACCCCATAGACCTCTACCCTATTGACTACTGCCGCCTCAGTTACATTTGCTTCCGGCACAATGAGCCGCTTGAAACCCATCTCACGAGCCTTGATGGCCATAGGAAGCGCCCCTTTCACCGGAAGCACCGACCCATCAAGCGACAACTCCCCCATTATCATATATTCATGCAGATGCTCAGTAGGCACTTTCTCATTGGCAGCTAATACTCCAATCGCCATTGGAAGGTCGAAAGCCGCTCCCTCTTTCTTCACGTCAGCCGGAGAAAGATTGATGATCGTACTCTTATGCGGAAATCCAACTCCACTCTGCTGCAAAGCCGTAGTGATTCGCGTATAGGCTTCTTTAACAGCAGCATCAGGAAGCCCTACGATACTGAACTGTGTCCCTTTCTGCACCACTGTCTCCAATGTCACTACAAATGCATCTATGCCGGAGATGGCGGCTGAATATACTTTAGTTAGCATTTTCTATCGCTTTATTTATTTTATGAGGCTTTTGAGGTTTCTTTGCAGGCTCCGGCTTTGGTGTCTGCGCAGGTTTCTTATCTGATTTTGATTCCGGCTTCTTATCTGTCTTTGATCCGGACTTCTCAGAACTCTTAGGCTCTTTCTTATCCATCTCTTTCTTGAATGCCTTGACAGCCTCCTTCAGATCATCCCCTCCATAAGTCTCTTTCCCCTGTTTATCCTTCACTACAAACCATGGCAAACGAGCCACGCCCATCCTCACCATGCTCTCCTCAGCCAACCCTCGCGGTTGCCAAGCCCTTACTCCTCCATTTATGGAATCACGACGTATAAAGTTGACCCATGTCGTGCTGTCTGAATCCATATATATATCAGCTATCACACGCTTAGTGGAATCCTTATACGCATTGCTCAGAGTCTTGAGTGAATCTGCCACTTCTTTTCTATCCCCATTGTTTTCAGAATAGAAATATAGAATAGAACCTTTGACTTTGGTAAACTTCAAAGTATCCAAACCGTTATCTCTTGAACGCACAATCAGATCCTTCGCCCCGGACTTTTTAGAATACACTAAATTGCCCTTCGCATCAGTAGTAAACTCCACGCCAAGAAGATCCGAAACTCCACACATCTCAATCAGCTGCGTATCTTTGGCACTCTTGTCGATCGTATTCCAAAGCTTCACGAACCCATCAGGATTCTCACGACGGTTCCACTCCGTAAGCATAAGTATAGCGGAAAGTTGATCAGAAGGATGCTTCTTGACGTAGTCTTCTATGCTCTTCTCAAATGCCTTATTATTGCTTTTCTTTTTATATGCCTCATTACGCCACGAACTCCAGCGTTCAGAGAGTTTGTTTCCTTTCACTATCCAAGCCCCCATATCCCTGCCCTCACCGGAGATATTTATCTTGTCTCCTCGTTCTGCATAAATAATTACAGAATTGGATGGAGATGAAGCATCCGTGACATATACGAGAGTCGGAAGCCGGGTGATGCACCCTACAGATGCCACTCCCTCCTGAATGGAAGCCGTCTGCTCGATCCAACGCCCTCCACGGGAATCCCACGCATAATATGTCAACAGATAATTGCCGATATGGTCTTTAGGGAATTCAAAATCAATCTTGAATTCATTTTTAACGCATCCCGTCATCATCAGGACCATGATACAAGCCATCAAGGCATACATTTTGGATACAAAAGTCTTCATATCGCAAAATTAACAAATCTTCTCCAATATAGCAAAAAAAACCGCCTGCCATATCCTGACAGGCATCTGCAAGCGGCTTCTTTTTTATTTTGCGAGATCAAGTATGCTCTTGAATTCCATATTTGTCTCTATCAGCGAAGGATTTTCAATATATTGGTCCATTTCCTCCGCCCACTTGCTATGAAACAGAGTCTTCTTCAGCAGGCTATTGTATCTCTTTGCCAACTTAATCTCCCCGTTAAGCAACGCATCCTTCACCATATACTTCAAAAACCATACTCTCTTACCATATTGCACAGAATGTTCCATAGCCCATCTGTAAGAAATAATGAAATTCCCATTATAATAGTTGATAGGAATATTGACATATGCCGTCACGCTGAATCCTTCCGCATGCCGAGCATCAATGTTACTTGGTTTCACATCACTCAGATTTTCCGGCGTCCCACCAAGATTTGCTATAGCGAAATTATTAAGCGTACGCATTGTATAGTTGGGAGGCTCCTTTATCCTCGACATGACTGCTACCATCCCTTTCCAGTCATTTTTCTCCAGTCGGTTGAGCATCAACACGGTTGCCCTCAGCTGCTCATTCTTCTTGTCAGCCCTTATGCTCCATCCGGCACAAATCAAAAGTACTCCAAAACTTCCCCACATCATCCAACGCGAAGATGGTATACAACGAAAAGCGCTCGCAATCGCAACCACCAACAGACACCCGGTAGCTACAATAAAAGGAACCCATAAATATATATCAAATGATTCCAGCAATAAATCCGGAAGCCCCTTCAAATAAAGATAGTCATTGTCGACGGCTGTAGGCTGATAATATAGATAATAGAGATTAGGAAAAACCAAGACAACGATTATCAGCACCGCGCCTAATGCCAATCCCGCATATTTCTTACTTCTTGCGCTGTCCACAATCATAAAGATAACCCCGACCAAGGCAGCAAAGAGTGCATAAAAACCGGCAATGAAATAACACCCGACAACAATCAGAAGCCATGCAAAAGCTACTATCTGATGTTTCTCGACTGCACGGTAGAGCCACACGGCTGCCACTACAAAAAGATAACCGAGAGTATTCGAATACATATACCCTACTGTCTTCATCGAAATCCACGCATCATCAATCTGCACTATCGACACAAGCATAGCCATCGGCACAACAAATGCCACCGGGAATGCTGCACGTGGCAGTCGGAATGCCTTCTGCGTTATCCACGCCGTCAACAACCACAGTGCAACTGCCACCCCGCTTCCCAACAGCGGATAATACATCAACTGAGTCAGCCAAGACCCAACATACCGCAGAAGTCCACCCGGGAAATACAAACATTGCCTTAAAAAAAACCGAGAGCTTTCAAACAGCGACATTTCCTCATACCATCGCAACATATACGAATTCTTGACCACCAGCATCCAATAGCAAAAGAGAATAAATGCTATAGTAGTGACAACATATACATTCGAATACACACTTTTCCTCCTACTCTGCTCCCCCTGCAATATTTCTGTTTTTCCCATAGCTAAGGTTTTTATTTCAATTAGTCTCCCTCTGCGCACCCTGCCTCTCTGCTACCCCTGCGTGAGCTCCACGAAAGCCAGCCTGTATTGGATCCTTATCAAGCTCTCTGACAATATCCTTGCGCTTGACTTCAAATGAATCATTGAAGAATTCCGGGACATTGTAAGATTTCATCAGCTCACGATAATATTCAGGCGATTCCTGTGGCACAACAAATGCCTTTGAATCCCTGCCATCCTCAGAAATATACGCAATATAAGGCCGGGTATACGACCCGTCATCTCGCCGAGAACTAAACACAATCCACCGCGAATTTGACGACCACGAGTGATAGCTGTCCGTATCCTCACTATTTGCATTCCGCAGCGGCCGTGTCTCTCCTGTCGCTAAATCCATCATATAAAGGTCACTATCCTTATGCCATATGTGGAATGTCCCGAAAGGTGCCTGGCAATACAGGAGATATTTCCCATCCGGAGATATGCGCGGCAACAACGCACTAAGACTGTCAACCGAAGCGTACACCACAGTGTCAGGCTCTGAAAAACGTCGTGTAGCAAGGTCAAAATTCCGACTCACTATGTCATAATGCATACGCTCGTAATTATGAGGCACATCATCCGGCCCGACCCCATCCGGATAGCGAGCTACTGAATAATAAATCTTCTTTCCATCAGGAGCCCATCCCGGGAATGTCTCAAGAAGCAAGGAGTCGCTCGCTATGTTTGTCACATCATGAGTCTTCATGTCATAAAGAATGAGATCCGAAGAAGAGTCATAAACCTCAACCTTATGCTCACCCTTTGAGAAAAACTTCTGCTTAGTGTCATTAGTTGAATACGCAATCAAATCCAAAGCAGGGTGCCAAGCAGGATACACTCCCGCGGAGATTGTGCTGTCAGTCTTCAGGTTGATTTTCCTGACCGAGTCGCCGGACATCACCACGGTTCCACCCTTTGTCCTTCTGACATGAAACTGTGAACTTCGATCTTTATACTGATTCCTTGGCACATGGCAATTCACACACTGCCCCCTTCGTTCATCGCATGGATGCGGTGTGCTGTAGACAATCTCCTCATCAAAAGAAGTTAAATCTCGCATATTAATCGACATCCCTGAATATTGCACGAATGAAGGCTCTATAAGCCGATAGCTCAAATGGCTGTCAATAGGCTCATCAGCCACATGATTTGTAAACTCATAAAGACTCCACTTCCCATCTTTCTTCACAAAGACCTCATACTTGATGTCCTTGCCCTTGGAAGTATCAAGCAGTTTATGCCAATCCTTAATATCCCATCTTATCACATCCCCTACGGCAACCAATGACTTTCCATCAGCCCCCGTCACCCGGACCACATATTCCTCTCCATCCATATCCACCTCAAAATTCAGCGGCGCAATATTCGGTGGTATCACAATGGAAGTATAATCAGGAACGATATGGAGTTCCCCCACTCCTTCCTCCACATTCCCTGTCGGCACCTTGGCGCGACCGCAAGATCCCAGCACCAAAGAAAATAAAATATTTAAAAATATCGTAATCGAAAAAATTATGCGTTTCATGCTTTTTCTTAATGAAGTTGTTTCGACTTATTTTTTTATTAAGATTTCGTCAGCTTTGCGAGC
>CAMWLX010000131.1 GCA_947175225.1 uncultured Porphyromonadaceae bacterium | reverse complement strand
TGCCGTAAGGGATACGCACCCCCGAAAGGGGATGCGTATTTTTTTATGTTAGCATTTATGTCTCCCGACTTTTAAACTTCTTAACTCTTCATAATATGATCTATCACGAACTTCCTGCTGAAGATATGCCACGGCATTACATTATCAGCAACTGTCTATGGATTGACAAAGATGGTGCCTCCGAAGGCACTTCCATCGAGGTCGTCGACGGAAAGATTGTCAGAATAGAACGAGGCGGCCATATATGGCCCGAGAATATGGCCACGTTGGAATACAATATGCGTGATAAACTCGTCACTTATGGTCTTTGCGATGTCCATGTCCATCTCCGCCAACCGGGCTTTGAGGCAAAGGAAACCATTGCCACAGGAACCACTGCCGCAATGATGGGTGGCTATACAGCCGTCTGCGCTATGCCTAACCTCAACCCTACCCCAGACTCCGTTGAGCATATCGGCGAGGAACTCAAGCATATTAAGGAGGAAGCAGCCATCAACGTATATCCTTACGCTGCAATCACTGTCGACCGCAAGGGACACCAACTCGTAGACATGGAAGCCTTGCGCGAATACGCAGTTGCTTTTTCCGACGATGGAAGCGGAGTGCAAAGCGACGACATGATGCGCAAGGCTATGGAAGAAGCAGGACGCCTCGATGTCATAATAGCCGCCCATTGCGAGGTCAACGACCTTCTGAAAGGGGGCTACATCCACGATGGCGAATACTGCAAGGCAAACGGACACAAAGGAATCTGCTCTGAAAGCGAATGGGGACAAATAGCCCGCGATCTGAAACTTGCCGAAGAAACAGGTTGCCGCTACCACGTCTGCCACATTTCCACTAAAGAAAGCGTAGAACTCATCCGCGCAGCTAAGAAACGTGGCGTGAAAGTCACCTGCGAGACCGGACCCCACTACCTCGTCTTCTGCGACGAAGACCTCCAAGATGAAGGACGCTTCAAAATGAATCCTCCTATCAGAAGCAAAGAAGACAGAGCAGCACTGATCGAAGGAATCAAAGATGGCACCATCGACTGCATAGCCACTGACCATGCCCCACACACCGCCGACGAAAAGAGCCGCGGACTCAAAGGAAGCGCAATGGGAGTTGTTGGACTCGAGACAGCTTTCGGTGTCTGCTACACTCACCTTGTGAAGACCGGCATCATCACACTCGAACGCCTTGTGGAACTGATGTGTCTGAATCCGCGTCGCATCTTCGGACTTGAAGTGGATGGAGAAGCCAACTTCGCAATCTTCCGTCTTGACAAAAAATGGAAAGTAGACTCAAAGGAATTCGCTTCTATGGGAAAAGCAACCCCATTTGAAGGGATGCAACTCCAAGGCAAACCCTACCAACTCATCTACGACCGCAAACTTATCTACCTCACATATCAAGGGTGGAAATAATATCAAACAGTTTCTACAGAAAAAGTAACCATATTAAAGGCATATCATAATAGCAGTTTCGCTGACTTTTTCAGCGACATTCAATTATGAATTATGCATTATGCATTAAAATGAAAGACGCAGACGTAAAACTCGTATTGGAAAACAGTCTCGAATTTCCGGGACAAAGTTGCGGCGCACGTCGCAGCATTGTCGGGGAAGTCGTCTTCAACACTTCTATGGTAGGCTATCAGGAAATTCTTTCCGATCCCTCCTACACGAATCAGATTGTAGTGATGACATATCCTCTAATAGGAAACTACGGAATCACAGACGATGACTTCGAGACCAAAGCTCCGACAATCGGAGGCATGGCGATGCGCGAATGTTGCGAATCACCCTCCAACTTCCGATACACCAAGACAATGACCGAAACCCTCGAAGAAGCCAACATACCGGCTATCAGCGGCATCGACACTCGCCGCCTTGCACGCATCATCCGCGATGAAGGATGTATGCGAGCTGCCATTGTTCCGGTAGACACTCCAATTGAAGAAGCCCTAAAACTTATTGCCGACACCCCCATAGACAAAAAGGTTGTGGCAAAAGTCAGCTGCAAGAAACGCTGGTTCTCACGCACTCCAAACCAGAAATTCAATGTCGTTGCAATAGACTGCGGAATCAAATTCAACATCATCCGCTCTCTCAATAAGCGTGGATGCAACGTCATCATTGTTCCTTATAACATGGATGCCGAGCAGATCATGGCTTTCAAACCGGATGGCATCTTCATATCCAATGGTCCCGGCGACCCGGAAGATGTGCCGGAAGTCAGGAATCTTGTAAAGAAACTGCGTGGTAAACTCCCAATATTCGGGATATGTCTTGGCCATCAAATCATATCTTTGGCTTTCGGTGCTAAGACCTACAAACTGAAATTTGGACATAGAGGTGCGAATCATCCGGTGAAAAATATGCTGACAGGGAAGATTGAAATAACTTCACAAAATCATAATTACGCAGTGCGCCCCGAAAGCATAAGGGATACAGACCTTGAGATCACACATCTCAACCTTCTCGACGGCACCGTAGAAGGGGTAAGAAACAAGGAGGAACATATATTTTCAGTTCAATATCATCCGGAGAGTGCTCCCGGTCCACAAGACAGCGGTTATCTCTTCGACGTTTTTATCCGCGAAATGGAGGAACACAAAAAAGAAAGAGAGGTGCGCCATGCCTAAGAGAAAAGATATAAAGAAAGTGATGGTGATTGGTTCAGGCCCTATCGTCATCGGACAGGCTGCAGAATTCGACTATGCCGGCACACAAGCTTGTCTTGCTCTGAAGGAGGAAGGATATGAAGTGGTGCTTGTCAACTCAAACCCGGCCACTATAATGACAGACACAGGGATAGCCGACAAGGTCTATATGGAACCCCTTAAACTGGAATATGTAGCCAAAATCATACGTTTCGAACGTCCGGACGCAATCGTGCCGGGACTTGGAGGACAGACAGGACTCAACCTTGCGGTGCAATTGGCAAAGAAAGGTATTCTCGACGAATGTGGCGTGGAAATTCTCGGCACATCTTTCAAAAGCATAGAGCAGGCTGAAGACCGTGAACTCTTCAAAGAACTTTGCCTCAGCCTTGGGGAGCCGGTGCTTCCATCAGAGATAGTCAATAGCATTGAGGAAGGAGTAAAAGTTGCTGAAAAAATCGGATATCCTGTAGTGCTGCGTCCGGCATTCACACTTGGTGGCACCGGAGGGGGCTTTGCAGACAATGAGGAAGAACTGCGCGAGTTGATGCGCAATGCATTGGCACTCTCACCGGTGAATCAAGTGCTCGTAGAAAAATCAATCAAAGGCTATAAGGAGATAGAGTATGAAGTGATGCGAGACAGCAACGACACTGCAATCACCATCTGCAACATGGAAAACGTTGACCCTGTAGGTGTGCACACGGGTGACTCTGTTGTAGTAGCTCCAAGCCAGACCCTTACCAACAAAGAATATCAGTTGCTGCGCGACTCTGCTCTTAAACTTATCCGTGCTCTCGAAATAGAAGGAGGCTGCAATGTGCAGTTTGCCCTTGACCCTCTCTCCTTCAACTATTATATAATAGAGGTCAATCCACGAGTTTCCCGCAGCTCAGCCTTAGCTTCAAAAGCTACAGGCTATCCAATCGCCCGCGTAAGCGCAAAGATTGCCGTGGGAATGACTCTCGACGAAATACAAATTGCCAATACCCCGGCAAGCTTCGAACCGGCTCTCGACTATGTAGTCACCAAGATAGCACGTTTCCCCTTCGATAAATTCAGCGAGGCTTCCAACCGACTCGGAACTCAGATGAAAGCTACCGGAGAAATCATGAGTGTCGGCAGGACATTTGAGGAATCCCTTCTGAAAGGTATCCGATCTCTGGAAACAGGAATAGACCATCTTTATTCAAAGAAATTTGAGAAGATGCCCACTGAGGAAATCCTCAATTATATCAAAGAGGGACGTGATGACAGACTTCTTGCAATAGCCCAACTGCTTAGACGCAAGGTAGCCCTTTGGCACATCTATGATAAAACAGGCATCGACCTTTTCTTCCTTGAAAAGCTCAACAACATCATCAAGATGGAATGGGAAATCCAGAATGCAGAGACTCTTGATACCAACCTACTGAAAGAAGCAAAACGGATGGGCTTCAGCGACCGATATATTGCCAAACTCCGTCGCCGCACAGAGACCGACATATGCGAAATGAGGGAATCTCTCGGCATCATCCCCGTCTATAAGATGATAGATACTTGCTCGGGCGAATTCGATTCATACGTGCCTTACTTCTACTCCACCTACGAGGAGGAAAACGAATCTGCAGTAAGCGACCGTAAGAAAATCCTTGTGCTTGGAAGCGGTCCGATCAGAATCGGTCAGGGTGTGGAATTCGACTATTCTACCGTCCATGCCATCCAGACTATCCGAGAACAAGGCTATGAGGCAATCATCATAAACAATAATCCGGAAACCGTATCTACAGACTACAGCATTTCAGACAAACTCTATTTCGAGCCTCTCACAGTAGAAGACGTTATGAACGTCGTGAATCTCGAAAAGCCTGAAGGCGTAGTGGTGACACTCGGAGGCCAGACAGCAATCAACCTCGCTGCCCCGCTTGCCGAAAGGGGAGTGAATATCATAGGCACCGGTCTTGAAGCAATCGACCGCGCTGAAGACCGCAAACACTTTGAGCGTATCATGCGAGAAACGGGAATACCACAACCCGATGCAGAGGCAGTCACTGACATCGAAAGCGGCGTGAAAGCTGCTGAAAGAATCGGTTATCCTGTTTTGGTGCGCCCAAGTTTCGTGCTCGGTGGACGCGCCATGCAGATTGTCGGCAATGAGCAAGCACTTCGCCATTATCTACAAAATGCCGTGGATATATCCGACAATAGCCCTGTGCTCGTGGATAAATACATAATGGGCAAGGAACTCGAGGTGGATGCCATATGCGACGGGACTGACGTGCTGATTCCCGGCATTATGGAGCACGTAGAAAAGACAGGTATCCATTCAGGAGACTCCATTTCAGTCTATCCAACCTTCAGCGTCAGCGATAAAGTAAGGGAAACTATTGTAGACTATACAGTACGCTTAGGTAAGGCAATCGGCATCATTGGCCTCTATAACATCCAGTTTATTGTAGACAAGAATGACAATGTCTATGTGATTGAAGTAAATCCGCGTAGTTCCCGCACAGTTCCATTCCTATCTAAATCTACAGGAGTTCCAATGGCGAAAATTGCCTCAAAGGTAATGCTGGGAGAGAGCTTGAAGAGCCAAGGCTATGAAATGACTCTCTATCCTGACCGCAAGAGATGGTTTGTCAAAACCCCGGCTTTCTCCTTCTCCAAGATCAAAGGTGTGGATTCATACCTCTCCCCTGAAATGAAATCTACCGGCGAAGCTATCGGCTATGACGATATGTTGACACGCGCTCTCTACAAGTCGCTTCAAGCTTCAGGAATGCAGGTACTCAACTATGGCACCCTCCTCGTGACAGTATCGGATGCTGACAAAGAGAGAGCTTTGCCACTGATCCGAAGGTTCTATGATTTGGGATTCAATGTTGAAGCTACCAGAGGAACTGCAAAATACTTGAAAGATCATGGCATACGTTGCCGCACGTTAGGCAAATTCAGTGAAGGAAGCAAAGATATCGAACGCTCATTGAGACAAGGACACGTCAGCTATGTCATCAACACAATCGACGTCAACCAACACAATACCCGTCTTGACGGCTATGACATCCGACGTATTGCCATAGAAAATAACGTGACCATCTTCACTGCCCTCGAGACAGTCAGAGTTCTTCTCGATGTACTCGAAGAAATCACAATGGGAGTCTCCACCATAGATGCCGAATATGGCCGCAAAGGGAATGGGATGATCAGCCGATAATTTTGAATTGTGAATTGTGAATTGAGAATTGTGAATTGAGAATTGAGAATTGTGAATTGAGAATTGAGAATTGAGAATTTAGAATTTAGAATTTTTTGGCTTTTGAGTTTTTAAGAGTCACTTAAGAGTTGGGCAAATCCATCATTCTAAATTCAAAATTCTAAGTAAATATTTGGATTTTCCACTTGCTTTTGCTAATTTTGGAGACAGAACGCTTAATAGATATGAAATTTGAAATAACAAGCATAACAAGACTGACGGAAACAGTCTTTGAAATGACTCTTCGCGGCGACTGCTCGGCTTTCACTATGCCGGGTCAGTTTGTGGAGATATCCATACCCGGATTATATCTACGCCGTCCGATTTCCGTTTGCGACATTGAAGGGAATAAATTGACTCTTGTTTTCAAAATTGTTGGCAAGGGCACTGAGGCCATGGCAGAAATGGCTCCCGGAATGGAACTCGACCTGCTGACAGGTCTTGGCAAAGGTTTTGACACTTCCCGCTGCAAGGGAACCGCTCTTCTTGCAGGCGGCGGAGTGGGTGTACCCCCACTCTATCTACTTGCCCGCAAACTCATTGCCGATGGCAAAAAGGTGAAAGTGGCATTAGGATTCAACACTGCTGAAGAAATATTCTACGCTGATAATTTCCGTAAGCTGGGTGCTGACATAGAAGTTGCTACCGTAGATGGATCGGCAGGTGTGAAAGGATTCGTCACTGATGCCATTCGCAAGCCCGAAATGCAAGGATTCGATTTTTGGTATGCTTGCGGACCTCTACCCATGCTCTCAGCCCTTGGCAGGGAACTTGACTGCAAGATAGGAGAAGTGAGCATGGAAGAGCGTATGGGATGCGGCTTCGGAGCCTGCATGGGATGCACTATTGAAACTCCTTGGGGTCCCAAACGAGTATGTAAGGATGGTCCGGTCTTCGATGCAGTCTTGATGAAAGGATTCAAAGGAAACGGAACGCCGGCTCCTACCCTACCCCGCGACCGCAAACTGGAAGGTGAACCTGAAATTGAAACAGACCTTTGCGGATTCAAACTTAAGAATCCTCTCGTCCCTGCCAGTGGAACATTCGGGTTCGGACAAGAGTTTGCAGAGATATACGACATAAACATACTTGGGGGAATTTCAATAAAGGGGACAACCCTTAATCCTCGCTTCGGAAATATCACACCAAGGATTGCGGAAACACCCGACGGCATGATCAACAGTGTCGGGCTTCAGAATCCGGGAGCTGAAACTGTGTACAACCATGAAGTGCCTGAACTTTGCAAGATATATTCAGGTTGCATCATCGCTAATGTAAGCGGATTCTCCATAGAAGAGTATGTAGAAGCTTGCAAGATGGCTGATGCTTGTGAAGGGGTAGACATCATCGAGGTCAATGTAAGCTGCCCTAACGTACACAACGGAGGCATGGCTTTCGGTACTTCTGCCGAACAAGCAGCGGAAGTGACACGTGCGGTGAAATCGGCTGTCAAAAAGCCTGTTTTCATTAAACTTTCCCCTAATGTAACAGACATCGTTTCTATCGCGAAGGCATGTGAAGCAGCAGGTGCTGATGGCTTGACACTCATCAACACCCTTCTCGGTATGCGCATCAACATCAATACCGGTAGCCCGGTGATTGCAAACAGAATGGGTGGTTTCTCCGGTCCTGCTGTGTTCCCTGTAGCTGTCAGGATGGTATATCAGGTATGTCAGGCTGTCAACATTCCGGTGATGGGATGTGGCGGAGTTTCAAGTGCCGAAGATGTAGTAGAAATGATGATGGCCGGAGCAAGCGCAGTGCAGATTGGCTCTGCCAATCTCGTAGACCCATTGGCGTGCAAGAGAATAGCTGAAGAACTTCCCAATTTATTGAAGAAACTTAAAATAAACAATATAAAAGACATAATAGGAATATCATGGCGAAAGATGTGATCATAGCGTGCGACTTCCCTTCTATGGAAGCCACCCTTGAGTTTCTTGACCGTTTCGGCGACACTAAGCCCTATGTCAAGATAGGTATGGAACTTTTCTATGCTGCCGGTCCGGAAATCATAAAGGAAATAAAGAAAAGAGGACACAAGATATTTCTTGACCTAAAGCTCTGCGACATTCCAAATACAGTGAAGAGCGCAATGTCGGTACTCTCCCACCTCGATGTAGATATGACCAATCTCCATGCCTTTGGGGGCCACAAAATGATGGAAGCAGCCATTGAAGGTCTTACTCGCCCTGACGGCACTCGTCCTCTTCTTATAGCTGTGACTATGCTGACCTCTACAAGCAAGGAACTCATGAATGAAGACCTCCTTATTCCGGGAGAAGTGGATGCAGTCGTAGCAAGCTACGCAAAGAATGCCCAGATGTCGGGACTTGACGGTGTGGTTTGCTCTCCCCGAGAAGCTTCAATCGTAAAGATTGCTTGTGGCGACAAGTTCGTGACCGTCACTCCGGGCATCCGATTTGCTGACTCAGCAGCCGACGACCAAGTGCGTGTAATGACACCGGCAAAGGCTCGTGAAATAGGCTCTGACTACATTGTAGTAGGACGCCCCATCACAAAAGCTGAGGATCCTAAAGCCGCCTATGAGCGTTGCTGCCGCGAATTCCTTGGCAAATAATTGAGTGATTCGGCATAATGTCTACTTATAATATAACATCTATTTATAAAGCTTATAAG
>CAMWLX010000130.1 GCA_947175225.1 uncultured Porphyromonadaceae bacterium | reverse complement strand
CACAAACTGTGCAGTCATACCATTTTTGTTAAGATTTATTAAGAAATATATTTTGGAGAGCCGAAATTAATCTGCTACCTTTGCACTGTAATTGATGCATAATTGGTTGCGCTCAAGCTAAAGCAAGTAATTATTCATGATTATATGGTCTGACTTATTCTAAATTCTAAATTCAAAATTATATAATATGGCAAAGAAAGTAGTGAAGAAGCCCACCGGCGGGCGTATCGCCGACATGGACGAAAAGCGTAAGGCGCTCGACATGGCGATGGCACATCTCGAGAAAGACTTCGGCAGCGGCACCATCATGCGCCTTGGCGATGATGCAGTGCAGGATGTGGAAGTGATTCCTACCGGCTCTATCGGACTTGACTATGCCCTTGGCGTAGGAGGACTCCCACGTGGCAGAATCACTGAGATATATGGTCCGGAATCATCAGGAAAGACTACTCTTGCTATCCATGTGATAGCAGAGGCTCAGAAGATGGGAGGAATTTGTGCTATTGTAGATGCTGAGCACGCTTTTGATCGCTTTTATGCAGAGAAACTTGGCGTAGATGTCAACAATCTTTGGATTGCACAGCCTGACAACGGCGAGCAAGCCCTCGACATTGCTGAGCAGCTTATCAACTCCGGTGCGATCGACGTGCTTGTTGTAGACTCAGTGGCAGCCCTCACTCCTAAAGCAGAAATCGAAGGGGAAATGGGCGATAAGAATGTTGGTCTTCACGCCCGTCTCATGAGCCAGGCAATGCGTAAACTGACCGGAACTATTGCAAAGACACGCACTTGTTGCATATTCATCAATCAGATCCGCGAAAAAATCGGCTTGATGTTTGGTAATCCAGAAACTACAACCGGTGGTAACGCCCTCAAATTCTATAGCTCCGTGCGTCTTGAAATCCGTGCAAGCGGATTCATAAAAGATGGTGAGCAGGCAGTAGGTCGCACTGCTAAGGTGAAGGTTGTGAAAAATAAAGTTGCGCCTCCATTCATGAAGGCTGAATTTGAGCTTCTCTTCGGTGAAGGAATATCGCGTGTAGGAGAGATTGTAGATCTTGGTGTAGAGCATGGCATCATTCAGAAATCCGGTGCTTGGTTTAGCTACAACGGCAGCAAGCTCGGACAAGGTAGAGATGCCGTGAAGCGAGTGCTGAAGGAGAATCAGGAGCTTGCCGACGAGATAGCCGACAAGATTACAGAGAAGATGAACGCCGACCGCGATTCTCGCAAACCTGCCGGCAATCCCTTCCTCCCGGGACGCGAAAGCAAGGTAGTCTCTTCCGACGATGATGACATGGATATAGCAGCCGAGCCATCAGACAATGCAGAAGACCTCTTCGGCGATGACTTCGCCATCTAATGGATGATGCATAATCGGCTATTCCCAAGTGAAAGCAAGGTCATAATGGACATGAAAAAGGCATCGGAATCTTTTTCCGATGCCTTTTTCATTATTTACTTGAGTCAAGTTATTTGATAGCGATTTTACTTACCTGGTTGCCTTGGCGGCGAATAAAGATGCCGTTGGATGGATCAGCCACTTTCACACCCTGGAGGTTGTAATACTCTACCGGAGCATTGTATGTTCTTATGTCTTAAAAATGCAATGTTCTTATGTCTTAAAAATGCACAAATACTTTATGCGTTAACTATAATATTTCTTTATGCAGAGGATAAGCATTGCGGAGTGTCTCGAAAGAAGATGGAGTGCTCTTCAGGGCTTCTGTCATTTCTGTAGGATCGTATGACTCGGTTATTTGGTCGGATGTTAGGTTTTCAGGCTCTTTATATGGGCCTTGAAGCCCTTCAAAATCCATTTCCAAGCCAAGTGTATCGGCTACAGCTTCAAGTGCCATGCGTGTGGCTCTCTGCTTCCCTTCTACACTATATCCTGCGATATGGCACGTGGCGGTATCTGCAAGCGACAAGAGTGTTTTATCAATATCAGGTTCCCCTTCCCATGTGTCAATAATGCTGCGCCCTATAGTTCCATTTTCAATGGCTCTGATGATAGTGTCAGTGTCTGCTACCTCTCCTCTTGCGGCATTTATGAAAATGGCTCCCGGCTTTAAATATGCAATGGAGTCTTCCCCGATCAGATGATAAGTAGGATACTTTCCATCTCTTGTCAGTGGCGTGTGCAGTGTTATTGCGTCACTCTTTGCCAATACTTCCTCCATCGGCAGATAAGTCCGATCAGTATATCCCTTTTCCTTCCTTGGAGGATCGCAGACAAGCACTCTTGCACCCAATTTCTCTCCCCACTGAGCTACTATTCCTCCCACATTGCCACACCCTATTACTCCTAAAGTATGTTTGGTTGGGTCAAAACCATTGCGCAGCAAATTCGACCATACGTATAGAGCCACCCCCGGAGCATTGCATCCCGGAGCGTTCCTAACCGCTATGCCGTTTTCCTTGCACCATGGAATATCGATATGATCCGTTCCAATAGTAGCGGAGGCTACAATCTTTACTTTTGAATCCTGAAGGAGATTCATGTCGCATATCGTGCGTGTGCGCACTATAAGCGCATCGGCATCCTTTACAGCATCGGCATCTATTTCTGATGCCGGCAGCTGAATCAATTCCACATTCTTTATCCTTCTTTCAAGAAATGGAATATTTTTATCTGCTATAATCTTCATAATAGTCTTTTTCAATCCTAAAATAACGCACCACGCACCGCGCACCGCGTATCATCCAATCAAGGATTCGATAAGCATGAAAACGAAAAATGCCATAAAAAGCGACAATAATCCCCAGAACCAGATCGGACTTTGTGGAACCCTCCTCATTGCAAAAAAATTGGATATCTGCACTGCTACAGCAAAGCAAAAAGAGGAGGCATACGCTCCAAAATTGTCGAAATCGGCTATCATGAATATTCCGCAGGAGAAGCCAAGGAGATTGATCATGTTATTGAAAGTCCGCACCCTCATGTTGCCCGCATAGATGAGCATGGCATTATTGAGCATCATCATCAGCCCGACAAGCGCAAGCATACCAAGTGAGATGAAGACCATCAGCAGATAATTGCCATCGGCGTTAGGTAGATTCACTAAAAAATGGGGCATCCGGAAATCAGAAAAAGATATAAGCCCGAATCCGAGCCCTACCCAATACGGCGCTACCAATCCCATTAAATACGCTACGATCTCCTTTATCCGAAGCACTTTCATCATGATCGCCATTATCGGATAGATCAAAATAAGGGCGAGGAATGCGTATTGCACCATGGAGCCTACTGAAAGATATGTGGCTACGGCAAACATTGAGGTTGTAGCATTTTCCGTATTATATGCCTTCATCATTATATCAAGGCAAATCAGATTGGCAATAAGCATTACGGCAGGAGCCCCTAAATACGACGTATTGACTGGATTTGATGCGAGTATCACAGCCAGAGCAGTGGGAAGCAACGCTTCAGTGCTCCTGACGAAGGAATATTTCTTATTGAATAGAAATGCCAAAAGCACTGCCAATGCTATCAGCAGCGTATTGATGCCGCATCCTATCAGATGAGGAATAAGGTTGGCAGGAAGTGTAATACACAATCCGACTTCAGCCGACGGACTGAGAGAGGGCATCAAAAAGGCTGTGGCAGCGATCATTATAATCGCTGCTACAGCTCCTACTATCATAGAGCCGGGACCGGCCGTGAAATAATTGTCAGTCTCCTGTTCTGGCACTACCGGCTGCATCACTCGTCGTCGTCCTGATTGAATGAGTTCTTGAAATTCTTTCTTGATCGCATCTTTCCGGGAGCACGGGTTTCGGTATAATTGGTGAGCTTCGGACCCCTATCGGAAATGGTACGAGCCTCCGTGCGATAGCTGTTGTCGTTATAGCGGCGAGGTTTGTCATTGCTGAAGCGGCCTTGACCCCCATTGTTGTCATCCCTACGAGGTTTCCCATCATTGAAGCGACGCGGCTTATCGCCATTATTGTCAAATCTTCGAGGCTTATCCTCGTTATAGCGTGGTTTATTGTCGTTATAGCGTGTTTTATTGTCGTTATAGCGAGGCTTGTTTTCGTTGGAATAGGGTTTATTGTCGTTATAGCGGGGTTTGTCTTCGTTATAGCGCGGCTTATTGTCGGTATATCGCGGTTTGTTGTCGTTGAAGCGCGGTTTGTCGTCGCTGAAACGCGGCTTTGGCTCGCTGAATCGAGGTTGGTCATCGTCATTGTCATAGTGATGAGGCTTGTCATCAATGCGGCGTTTCTGGCGATCTCCCTTGCTGGTGTCTTTTTTACGGCTCTTGCCGTCGTAGCGTTTGGCGTCGTCTTCCCATTCCCGGTCGGTCATGCGGCGCACTTTCGGACCATCTGTCTTTCCTGATGCGTGCTTCACTACTCCACCGTCAGCGCGGAATTCATTATACCCTCCGCTAAACATCACATACTCATTGAGCGTACATTCCAAGCCCCCATTGAGCAATGGATATTTCACCGACGGCTTAAGCCCTATATCCTGCATGAATCCTTCCTCCAGGCCGATGATCCAGGCATTCCATCCTTCGAAGTTCTTTTTCAGGCATGTGCCGATGGTGCGGTAAAGAACCTGGGCGCTCATGTTTGTTGGATTGATACGCTGTCCGTAAGGAGGATTCATCACGAGCACACCTTCGGGAGCATTGTCTGTCCAATTCTCGATGCTCCGGCAGCTGATTTCCACCATATTCTCCACCTTAGCGCTCTTTACGTTGCGGCGAGCTATCTTTACGGCTTCCGGATCGATGTCTCCGCCATAGATCTTATAGGCAAATTCACGCTCACCGCTGTCGTCATTATATATTTCCTCAAAAAGCTCTTCATCGAAATCTTCCCAGCTCTCAAAAGCGAATTTTTCGCGGTAGATGCCCGGATTGATATTTGCTGCAATGAGAGAAGCTTCCACTAAGAAGGTGCCTGATCCACACATAGGGTCGGCAAAATCGCAATCGCCTTTCCATCCTGAGAGCATAATGATGCCAGCCGCCAACACTTCATTGATAGGAGCTTCAGTATTCTCTACCTTATATCCGCGTTTTGACAGAGGCTCTCCGCTCGAATCGAGAGAGATGGTGACCCTGTCTTCAGAGATATGCACATTGAGCTGAATATCGGCTCCTTGGAGGCGTATGGATGGACGCTTGCCGCAAATATCGTTGAAATGGTCTACTATGCCATCTTTCACGCGATAAGTGACAAACTTAGAGTGGGTGAAGTCAGCACTCGAGACGGTGGAATCGATAGAGAATGTTGACTCCGGGGTCATATACTTCTCCCATTCGATTTCGCGCACTGCATCATATAGCTCATCGGGATTCGATGCCGTGAATTTCACGATTGGTTTCAATATTCGCAGGGCAGTACGGCAGCAGATATTGGCTTTGTACATCGTGGCAAGATCCCCTTCAAACTGCACCATGCGGTTGCCGACTTCTACATTTTCGGCACCCAGGTCAATTAGCTCGTCGCGCAACACTTCTTCAAGACCTTGAAAGGTCTTTGCCACCATCTGAAATTTCTCAGGATTCTCAGGTGTCTGTGTGGATTGAGAATTCATTTTTTATATTAAAAACTTATGACGTTATTGTTTGTATTTCCTTCTTCGTCGGTTGTGGTCGAAGGTTTAGAATAATTGGAATTGCTATAAGAAGGCGATGAGGGTCGATTATCTTTTCTATCAGATGATTTTCTAAGCTCATCGAGGTATTTGGGATCTCTGCTGAATGTTGGGACTCTTTCAAGAAGTGAGATGACTTCATGGTCGTCATACTGCGACGGATCGAGCACAGCATACTTCGCCCTGTTGGCATCCTGGATCTGCTGCTGAAGCTTTTCGGCTCCATACATTTCGGCTATCTGCCTGTCTACTTCCTTATCCTTAGCCACCTTGGCTTCATGGTCGTGGGCCGGATTGCCGAAAATTACGACTGTTTCATCTTCTGCCGGCCCGTGGTCTGGCTCGCCGTTCTTCTTTTCGATCAGTGTGAGGTCGAAGCCGGATGCAAGGATTGTGACCTTCAGCTTGTCGCCAAGTTCAGGATTGTCTGCGATACCCCACTTCACATCGATTGTGTCTGGAAGTTTCGATGTGAAAGCATAGATTTCGGTCATTTCCTGTGCTGTGATAGGCCTGTCGCTATTACGGTTGCAGGCAAATTTCAGCAGCAGTCTCTGCGATGTATTGACGTCGTGCTTCTTCATCAATGGGGAATGCAGGGCATTGCGTATCGCGCTCGTGATGCGATGGTCGCCATCGCCATATGCTGTAGCAATGATTGCGGTCTTCGAGTCGCGAAGAGTAGTCTTCACGTCTTCAAAGTCCACATTTATGTAGCATTCTTCGCTGATGATTTCAGATATGGATCTTGCAGCATTCGCCAAGGTGTCGTCAGCTTTCTCGAAAGCGTTGAAGAAGTTGAGGTCAGGGTAGATTTCAATCAGTTGCTCGTTGTTGATGACAAGCAGCGCATCGACAAACTTTTGCATCTCCTTTGCTCCCTCAATGGCCTTCATGATTTTTTTCTTTCCTTCGAAAAGGAAAGGGATAGTGACGATGCCTATCGTCAGTTTGTTCTCCTCCTTTGCGATTTTTGCCACTATGGGGGCTGCACCCGTTCCCGTACCTCCTCCCATACCGGCTGTGATGAAGACCATTTCCGTATTTTTGTCGAAAAGCGATCGGATATCTTCTGTTGAGGCTTCAGCACACTTGCGGCCCGTGCCGGGATCATTGCCGGCTCCGCGGCCGTGGGTGACATCCCAGCCAAGGATAAGCTGATTAGGCACTGGCGACATCTTGAGCGCCTGCTCATCGGTGTTGCACACGACGAAGTTGACGTTGGGGATGTTCTGCCGATACATGTAGTTGACGGCATTGTCACCACCACCGCCAACTCCAATCACCTTTATGATGGCTGAAGTAGCGTCGTCGAGGAATTCGGTTGTATTTGATATGTCGTTTAGATAATCTTCTTCCATATGATTCTATATTGAGGTAGTAGGGGAATGGGAGTTAGGAGAGTTCATCCCCTTCGTCATCTTCACCTATAGGAGTGAATATTTGGCCAAGGGCATTACCGATACGCCCGAAGAATCCCGGTTTGCGTTGCTTCTGTTTTTTCTCCGGCTTGATTTCTTCCGGTATTTCCTCCTCCTCCGGCTTCTCCGGCTCTGGAGGAGGTGGCACCTGAAGGCAATCCTCATCTGCTTCCTGTGAGGCTGTGTGCATGATAGCCGCTATCTGCAGGCTCTCGATGCTCTGCCCGTTGATGTCGGTCATCCTTATATAGTGGGGCAAAGTGGCCATTCTGACCTTGAGGCCGGTGAATTTGCCGATGAGTTCCATTATGCCGTTAAGGCGGGCTCCGCCGCCGCATAGCACGATTCCTTCCGGCAGGTCTTTTTCTGTCAGTCCGGCATACTTTATCTGTTCCACTATATTTGCCACTATCTCTTCTGATCGGGCCACTACATAGTTGCTGATCTCCGATTGTTTGTGGTTGCCCACTTTCACCTGTGATGGTATGCCCGGGGCAATTGCATTCCCAAAGTTGATCTTAAACTCCTCAGCCTTGTCTTCAAGCTCATTGAGCGCCATAAGATCTTTGGTGATGTTTCTTCCTCCGAAGGGAAGTGTAGCATAATATATGAGATTTCCTCTTGTGTATATGGTGACGGTGGTAGTCTCTGCCCCTATGTCTACGAGCATGCATCCGAGCTTTTTCTCATGCTCACTGAGAGCTATTTCTCCGGTTGCCAGAGGAGTGATGATGATGTCCTTAATATCAAGTTCCAGCCGGTCCTTGACCACTCTTTTGAGATTGCTTTGTATTATCGGACGTGCCACTATAAGGTCGTAGATAGCGGATATATGGTTGCCTACTCGTCCTTTAGGGCGATGCGTCTCATCCTTTCCGACAGTGAATATACGCGGTATGGCATCGACAATCTCCAGTGAGTTGTCGAGGTCTGCTTCCATAGCGCTTCTTTTGAGACGGTCAAGGATAGCATCGGTGATGTCTGTCTCTTCAGGAAGGGCAAGGGAGACATCCTTGCGGATGCTTCTTAATGATCTTCCAGATATGCCGACATAGACTCCCGTTATCTCGCGGGGGGCTATGTTGGGTCGGCGTTCAAGCCGTTCAAGCACATAAAAGATATGGTTGTAGGTCTCTTCAATATTCTGTATCTGTCCCCATCTCACCGAATCTGTGCTCTTCTCTTGCTCAATCGCAAGGATTTCCAGCTGTCCGCTTTTGCCGACAGCCCCTACGGCTCCTATTACTTTCGAACTGCTTATTTCGAGTGCTGCTATATATCTGTCTGTAGCCATTCTATTCTTTTTATCCGTTATCTTCTACGGAATTCTGCGTGTTAATATTAGCCACTTCCGGAAGAGTGGCTTCTTCAAGGTCTATTCCGTCATCTTCAAGTAAGCCATGCTGGTTGATCGCCTTGTTGCGGCGGGAGGCCACGATCTGATTTTTGAACTTGACGGAAATTGTGTCGTAAATATTCCAGCCTTTCGCTGGCAATACTTTGCGGTAAGC
>CAMWLX010000129.1 GCA_947175225.1 uncultured Porphyromonadaceae bacterium | reverse complement strand
ACTACGGCAACGGCAAGCAGCGTACCCTCTCAGTCTCATTAGCCTATTGGCTATTCTGAAATAATGACAGTTTTTCATACTAAAGTGAAGTCCTCGGCAGTCATGTCGGGGACTTCATCATTTTTACATAGACATTCTTGTTCCTGACATTGTGGTGTCAAGATCATCATAGGGGGATTTGTGTCCGACTTCTCATTCGCGGTTCTGACCGTGCCCGATGCCGACGTTGAAACGGGATAGGTTGAGCGAAAGGATGTGCGATATTGCCGTAATAATTTCCGGTGTATATTCCGAAAAGATGTCAATGCCAAATAGCATTTTCAGTATGTCAGGTTGTGTGTTGTTCATTGGACCGCGATTATCGGCTGTCCGAAAAAAGTAGACAGCATGGCGATGGTGGCGATTGTAAAATTATGCTCGCCGCTCAGCCATCGTGTGGCATCCTCCCTGAATTTTGATAACGCAAATTTAAGAATTTTGTTTTACATAAATGTAAATCCATAACGCATTTTTCTGCTTCTTGATTCTTACAATGCAGGTTTCTTCACTTTATCTCGATATTTTTCCAACATAAAGTGACTCTACTTATATAATTATCTTTTATGGAGAATTATAAGACTGCCTACAGTCTCGAGCGTCTGGATTATCTTCGCGACATCTTCGCAGACGATGCTGTGATAAATCAATCACCCATCGCTTGACAAAAAATGAGAGGGATTAAATTAATTTTGGATGATTTCTTGGCATTTTCAAATATTTGCGCTATATTTGCCATCCAAATGAATGGCAGAAAAGACGACAATAGACATGGATGACAAGATAATAACTGAGATAACGCCACTGTCGGAGAAAGATTGCTTCTATCTCGTAGACAGATTCAAGGATGAGTTCACATTTCCTGTGCATCGTCACCGGGAATTCGAACTCAACTTTCTCTCGAATTGTCAAGGGGCAAGGCGCGTCGTTGGTGATTCCATAGAAACAGTCGAGAATATCGATCTGGTGCTCGTAGGCCATGGAATAGAACATGGTTGGCTGCAACATGAATGTAGCAATACTGCCATAAGAGAAATAACCGTACAGTTTTCAGAAGATCTTTTCGGCGATGTGTTTCTTGCCAAAAAACAGATGCAAGGGATACGCAACTTGCTTAATGAAAGCGCCAACGGGATAGCATTCTCAATGAATACTATTTGGAGGCTGCACTCCCAACTTGAAAAACTTACTACGACCGATTCAGGATTCCAAGGTCTTCTTGACTTCATGGCTCTTCTTAACAGTCTTGCAGAGGAAAAAGACTACCGTCTGCTTGCCACATCCTCATTTGCTTCTGTCGGTCCGGCATGCGATAGCCGCAGAGTGCAAAAAGTGCAAGACTATATTGCTGTCAATTACAAGGATGATATCAGGCTTGCAGATCTTGCTTCACTCGTCGGCATGACACCTACGGCTTTCAGCCGCTTTTTCAAGCTTCGTACCGGGAAGTCGATATCTGATTATCTCATTGACGTGCGTCTTGGACATGCTTCTCGAATGCTGGTAGACTCAACCACTTCCATAGCAGAAATATGCTATGACTGCGGATTTAACAATATCTCAAATTTCAACCGCATTTTTAAGAAGAAAAAGGGACAGTCCCCGAAAATCTTCCGTGACATCTACCAACACCACAAGAAGCTGATCTGAGACTGTTCCCTTTTGCAACGTATCCGACAAAGCTTATTTGCCGGCTACCTTTATTGTAAGTTTTCCGGGACGTAGATTTTCCGAGCCAACCGAAAGAGTCCCGACACCATCCTCATTTTCTGATTGCAACAGCACTTGGGCAAGCCCATTAAAAGTCTTCACTTTGAAATCCTTGCCACTGCCATCAACAGGACGCTCCACTGCCTTGAACGTCGGGTCACCATTGCCTACACCGAGGATATTAACCGGACCTTCAGCATTCAAGATAAGCTCTACATTTGCATCAGGCACGAAACGCCCCTTCTTGTCAAGCACCCTGACAGTAGCAACCGCCACGTCGCGGCCATCGGCATCAATTGCACTGCGGTCGGCGGTGAGTTCTATTACAGCCGGCTCGCCTGTAGTCTCTACCACCGTCTCCATAGCCTTCTTTCCATTTTTATATCCGACAGCCTTGACCTTACCGGGCTGATAGACGGTCTTCCAGCTAAGGTGACCATTCTTCGGCATCGCCTGACGACCCTGACTTTTGCCATTGACAAAAAGCTCTGCCTCATCCATATTGCTATAAGCCCAAATGTCGACTTCCTCCCCTTCGTGGCCTTGAAGATTCCAATGAGGGAAGATATGAAGCACAGGCTCATCAGTCCACCAAGACTTCAAATAGAAAGCCTCATCTTTCGGGAATCCACAATAATCGAGCACGCCAAACTGAGAATTTGTAGCCGGATATACCATAGGATTGGACTCTCCGCGATAGTCGAAACCTGTCCAATAGAAAAGCCCACCCAGCCAAGGACGCTCATCATAGAATTTCCATCCTCGTTCTATAGCATTGTAGAGACTATCCGGACCGCTTGGAGCTCTGTTGATTGCCTTCATAAACCCATTGTCATGGTCATCGTAGTAGACCCCTCGAGCTCCGCAACCCGTAGTCTCTTCAGTTCCTAATGCCTTCCTATGAGGATAATTTTTCCTATGCTCCTCGATAGGATTTTGAAGCACATAGTTGTAGCCGGCAATATCAACCGGAACAACTACAGTCGGACCTCCGGAAGTAGCCATAGCCATCGGGCGTGTAGGGTCGAGACGATGGGCATACTCACGCATCGACTCAGAAATACGACTGCCAAAGTCATTCCATTCAGTGCCCCATTCTTCATTTCCTACACTCCATACGATCACAGAGGGGTGATTGCGGTCGCGCTCTATCATACGCTTAAGCTGACCGATATGATAATCGTTGACACCAGTCAGACGATTCTCTTCCATCACGAGGATGCCAAGAGTGTCGCAAGCCTCAAGCATAGCGGGCGACATAGGATTATGGCTCGATCTATACCCATTTACTCCATATTTCTTTAGTTCTTTCAGGCGGTAGGCCTGCATGGCATCAGGAATGGCTGCCCCTACTCCGGCATGATCCTGATGCATGTTGACACCCTTTATCTTGACATTGCGCCCATTTAGGAAAAATCCTTTGTCAGCATCAAACTTAACGTCGCGGAATCCTGTCTTAGTCACACTTGTATCCACTACCTTACCGTCTTTGACTACTTCTGTCACCACTTCATACATCGCCGGGGCATCAATATCCCAAAGAGTCGGATTGCTCAGATTGACGGTCGCCTTTGATGTTCCGCTTTCCTTTCCAGCGAGAGTCATCACCGACGATTCCGGCATTTCAGTCTTTTTTCCATCGGGAGCCACGAGATAGTTGCGCACTTTATATTCTGCCGGAGAATTACCCTTATTATCAACAGTAGTATGGACATTGACAGTGATCTCATCATAGGGATAATTCATGTCGGCATATACAAATGTGCCAAACGGCGCAACGTGCAGAGGGTCGCTCTTATCGAGCCATACATTCCTATATATACCGGCTCCTTCATAAAACCATCCTTCTTCGAGAGTGGCATCAGCTCTTACCGCTACCACATTCTCGCCGCCATAATTAAGGTATTCAGATATGTCATACACTTGGGTGGCATACCCACTTGGCTCACTGCCAAGATAGAAACCATTGACCCAGATACGTGCATCGCGGAAGATTCCGTCAAACTGCAGGGCAAAATGCTTACCATAGTCTTCTGCCGGAATATCAAATGTCTTTCTATACCATCCCACGCTTGTCTCAGGATATTTATATCCAACTGTCTTATAGCCGTGGCTATGGCTTGCTTCCGGAGCAAATGGGAGATCGACCACCCAATCGTGAGGAAGAGCTACAGGCTTCCACTCAGCATCCCATTTCCCCGGATCGAACTTCGGAGAATAAGGACCCTCATTGTGTATAGAGTTGGCCTTAGTCAGATAATTGAAATACTCTGTGCCGCATCCAAAATCCTTAGCCGGATCGGAAGCATCGCCGAAAGCGAACATCCAACCATCATTGAAGAGGGTGCGTTCGGAAGCTGACAGAGAGAAGGCTGCCAGTGAGAGAAGACAGATGGGAATTGCAATGCGCTTCATAATTTTAGTATGCGATGGGGTTATGATTGATTATTTGTTGCAAAATTATAAAATCTAATCTTAAGATTCATATTTTTCTGTAATAAAAAGAACGGATATGTTAGTATCGGATAAAATAGTATCATTTATCAACTGATATTTTTCATAATTTTGCAATCGAAAGATAATAACCCAATACCATCATGAACCCAACCCCAACAAAACTAATACTCTCCGCCATGCTTGCCATGACGGCAATCGGAGTCTCAGCAAAGGTAGAACTCCCGGATATCATCAGCGACAACGCTGTGCTTCAGCAAAATTCAAACGCTAAACTCTGGGGATGGAGCAAACCCGGATCAACAGTAGACGTGACCACTTCCTGGGACGGAAAGACTTATACCACGAAGTCTGACAATAAAAGTGGCCGCTGGGAGATAGCCGTCGCCACTCCGGAAGCTTCTTTCACCCCTTATTCTATTGAATTCAAAGATGCTGACGGATCTGTCTCGATCGGCAATGTGCTTATCGGCGAGGTATGGTTCTGCTCAGGACAATCAAATATGGAAATGCCACTCCGAGGCTTCGGCATCCAACCTATCGAAGGAGCAGCACAAGCGATAGCATATTCCGGGAAATACCCCGGGATAAGGATGGCTAATATTCCCAAGCGAGAAGCCTACACTCCACAAGAAAAAGTAGAAGGGAAATGGAATGTCTCCAACCCTAAAAATGCCGGGGAATTCTCAGCCCTCGCCTACTTCTTTGCGCAGTCGCTGACTGACCTGCTGAATGTGCCTGTCGGAATCATCAACTGCGCATACGGGGGTTCAAAAGTAGAAGGATGGATTCCTAAATGGAAACTCGACACTTACGAAGGCTGGGATATGGCAGCCGAGGAGAAAAACAAGGATATGGGGAATTGGGAGCGCATCGGTGTGATGTATAATGCCATGCTCAAGCCAGTGCTTGGATACACAGTCAAGGGTTTCCTTTGGAATCAGGGTGAATCAAACGTTGGGCGAGAGAATGAATATCCACAGCATCAGAAAGACATGGTAGAAATCTGGCGCGATGAATGGGGACTCGGTGAACTTCCGTTCTACTTCGTGGAACTCCCCGGCTGGAACTATGACAACCCGGAGGCTGACAATGCCGCCAAATTCCGTGAATGCCAGCATAAGGCAGCGGAGATATTGCCTAACAGCGGCATCGTATGCACCACCGACCTTGTATATCCTTTTGAAGTGCCTGACATACACGCCAGAAAGAAGAAAGAGATAGGCGAACGCCTCGCATTCATGGCAGGCGCACGCACATATGGCATAGAAGGAATACCCAACGTCTATCCTTCATATAAATCGGTAGAACTAAAAGGGGACACTGCCGTGCTTACCTTCAACAACGCAATCGGAGGTCTGAATCCTAACATAGACCTTCCGGGATTTGAAGTGGCAGGTGAAGATCAAGTGTTCTATCCGGCGAAAGCTGTGGAAGACTGGAACTGGCCATATACCGTGACAGTATCAAGCGACAAGGTGAAAGACATCAAGGCAGTGCGCTATTGCTTCAAGAATTTTGCAATCGGCCAGCTCAAGGATATGTACGGACTTCCGCTTATTCCTTTCCGCACTGACAACTGGTAATTATAGAATGCATAATTCATGATGCATAATGCATAATTGGCTATGCAAAATGAAGTCATAACGCCAAAAGATAAATAAAGACATGAAATATAAGAAACTAATTGGCATCGCCCTTATGGGGGCAGCCATCATCGGGTCTGCCTGCTCTGGAGGCAAGAAAGCATCCGAGGGAGAAATTGACAACCAATTCGTGACCGTGAAAGACGGTGAGTTCCATATCGGTGATTCTGTATACCGATATGTCGGCACCAACTTCTGGTATGGAGCCATCCTCGCCTCAGAAGGACAGGGCGGCGACCGCGCTCGTCTCGCACGCGAACTCGATACTCTTCAGAGCATAGGCATCAACAACCTCCGCATCCTCGTAGGAGGCGACGGAGCAGAAGGTCTCGCATCACATATCTCGCCCACTCTCCAGAAAAGCCCGGGAGTCTACAATGACACTATACTTCAAGGGCTCGACTATCTCCTTGATGAGCTGGAGAAGCGCAACATGAAAGCAGTGCTATATCTCAATAATGCTTGGGAATGGAGCGGAGGCTTTTCCACATATCTTGAATGGGCCGGCGACGGAAAAGCGGTCAATCCCGCCACTGACGGATACCCTGCATATATGGCGTATGCAAGCAAGTTCTCTGTCAGTGATTCCGCACAAAAACTTGCTGCCAACCATGTCAGGAACATAGTGAGCCGGACCAACAGCATTACCGGCAAACCATATTCAGAAAGTCCCGCCATCATGGCATGGCAGATAGCAAACGAACCGCGTTGCTTCTCATCCGATAATAAAGAGAGCTTTGCAAAATGGATCGGAGAAACCGCTTCACTCATCAAAGAAATCGACCCGAACCATCTTGTTTCTACGGGAAGCGAAGGAGCGTGGGGATGCGAGGGGGATATGGATCTATGGACCCGTATACACTCCTATCCTGAAGTGGACTATGCCACTATCCACATCTGGCCTTACAACTGGAGTTGGGTGAATGGTGAGACTGTCACAGATAGCGTTGCTGTGGCTTGCCTCAACACGACTGACTATATCAACTCTCATTACGAGGCGCTTGGGAAAGCTCTGCAAGAGAAAGGGGAAAGCTCCA
Source organism: uncultured Porphyromonadaceae bacterium (assembly GCA_947175225.1). Lineage (GTDB taxonomy): Bacteria > Bacteroidota > Bacteroidia > Bacteroidales > Muribaculaceae > Lepagella. The sequence goes on along the minus strand of CAMWLX010000129.1, from coordinate 1,665 downwards.
AGCCAATCGTGCTTGAAGAATTCGGATATCCACGCGACGGCATGGCGTATGCCCAAGGCTCTCCCGTCACCGGACGCGATGCCTACTACAGCCATGTATTCTCTGAGATAAAGGGTGGCGGCAAGATCAAAGGAGCCAACTTCTGGGGCTGGGGTGGACTTGCCAAGCCGGCTCATGAAGTATGGCAACCGGGTGATGACTACACAGGAGATCCTGCACAGGAGGCACAGGGACTTAACTCCGTCTTTGCGTCTGACTCAACTACCATTGCGATAATCCGCCAGGCAATTCCTTGAATAATATCTTCTACTATATTTAATGTCACTAAATTAAGATAGTTTAAGACGCTTAATGACGCGCACGGAGTGCGCTAACTACATTGCTTGACGCCGTAAATTGGTCTTAATTTAGTGACATTGCTACTATATTCTACCAACTACATTTTTCATTGATCTCGGAGAGTGGCTGGCTGCATTTCGTATAATGGCTTTATCCGTAGCGGCCACTCCAAATCTTTCAGCAATCAAAATCCTCACAAATATGAAGACAAGTATATTTCTTCTTGCTGCCGGCTTGATAATCACATCATGCTCCGGAGGAAAGAAAACTCAAACTGAAAATCCTGAAACAACGACACCGGCTGCCAAGATGATAGCACTTCTTGATTCGACCACAGCATCCGGCAAATTCTTTTTCGGCCATGCTGATGACCCTGCATACGGCCACGAATGGAAATATGAGGCAGGCAGATCAGACGTAAAGGATGTCACCGGGGAATATCCGGGACTTATGAATTGGGATCTCGGTATGCTTGAACTCGACTCGACAAAAAATCTTGACGGAGTGCCATTCCACTTCATAGCCAACGAAATAATAGCTCAAAATGCACGTGGAGGTATCAATGCAATCAGTTGGCATCTTCGTAATCCTCTCAACGGCGGGGATGCATGGGATGTATCGGTGTCTCCACTAAAAGAACTTCAAGAAAATCAAGCTCTTGCCGACACTCTCGACCTATGGATTGGAAAAGTGGCAGATTTCATTGGATCGCTCCAAGATACAGATGGCAACCGAGTGCCGGTAATTTTCCGTCCATGGCATGAGAATACCGGCACATGGTTTTGGTGGGGAGCAGGCAATTCAACTCCCGAACAGTATAAGGATCTTTGGAAACGTACACGTCGCATCTTCGACGAAAAAGGCATCGACAATGTAGTGTGGGCATATTCACCCGACCGCGTTCCAACGCCTGAGCAGTATTTCGTGACATATCCGGGCGATGAATACGTCGATATACTTGGCAGCGACATCTATCATTTCGGAGGAGCCGACAATGTGGAGCAGTATCGCCAATCTGTCAGCGGATTGCTCCCATACGTTGCTGAAGAGGCTGCCAAGAGAGGTAAATTGGCAGCATTCACAGAGACCGGACTTGAAAGTGTGGTCATGGATAATTGGTTCACTGAGGTGCTGCTTCCTCTCGTCAGCGATATTCCCGTTGCATATGTATGCGTTTGGCGCAATGCCAATAAAGATGAGAAACCAGAACATTTCTATGTGCCTTACCCCGGACATCCGGCAGAAGCTGATTTCAAGAAATTTCATGACAATCCCAAAACCATTTTCGTAAAATAAGAAACTCGAGTTACGCGAGCAGTAAAATCT
>CAMWLX010000128.1 GCA_947175225.1 uncultured Porphyromonadaceae bacterium | reverse complement strand
CCTAAAGGGCAGACACGATAAGGAGAAAAAATGTGGTACTGATAACTATTCATTAAATAGAAATAATGATTATGGTTCTTCTCATAACGGATATCTTATGGTTATATTGATTGCAGAGGCAATACAATGTTTTTATTATACTTGTAAATCGTTATATATCAATTACAAATAACAAGGAAAATGTCTGCCATAATTAAGCAGTTTTTATGTCAAACTCACGTTAAAGAAATATATTCTATATTACAAATTTATTTTTTTTGCCTTATTCCAATCATAATCTGCAACCGCAGTACTGAGGTCAGTAAAGTTGAAGTCTATGAGAAACTTTCTCAGTTTCTTTTCCGCACCTTTGAGACCTACATAGCTTTTAAACTTGCGAGAAAGAGGTAATTCCTTAATCATCGGCTGTCCGGCATCAAGGTCACGCGGATGAATATAGCTCAGCAGATAGTCAGAATCATCCTTAGCCCACTTTTTAATCAGGCCATAAGGAAACAAGCGGAAATAGCCACCACCAGAATAAATAAGATGATGACCATACACCTCACGCATACTGATGGGGAACTCCTTTATCCGCTTGCCGTTGACTTCGATGATGGCAGGCTCACCTTTGCCGTATGATGCCATGCCACCGTGGGCATGATGGGCAGGAAAGATTGAGCAGTCCACCTCGACTCCCAAATCATACAATGTCTCGAACGCCCATGCTTCGCTTTCACGGATAGAGAATCCCGGGGCGCGGAAATACTTTATCGATTGCCCCGTCAAGTCCTGAAGCAGTTTGATTGAAGAATCAACATCCTGCCGGAATTCCTCAGGTGTCTGCTGCCACACAAGCTGATGGGTCATGGTATGAGAACCTATCTCATACTTCTCAGCAATATACTTCACCACCTCTGGGTAAGTCTTGGCAATCCATCCGATAATGAAGAATGTGGCTTTAGTATTCGTATCCTCAAGAATCCGAAATATACGGTCAATATTTTCATGGATGCGTACTTCGTACGTCTTCCATTGCTCTTCTGAGCGTGTGGAATCATTGTCGAGAAGGTGAAACCATTCCTCGATGTCAAAAGTCAGTATGTTCATTGCGGTAATTTTATTCTGACCTCTCCTGTATTGCCTTAACAACTTTTGCAGGTGCACCTACGGCCATAGTCCAATCCGGAATATCCTTTACCACAAGGGCGGCTGCTCCTATAATGGCACCTTCCCCCACGGTAACCCCAGGCATCACCATTGACTCCATTCCAATCATACTTCCCTTTTTAAAGACCACAGGTAAAACATGATATGGAAGTTTTGCTGAGTCATCTCCAATCCTGTAATTATCCATGTTGCGTCTATGACACAAGATTCTGGTTCCACTAGTAATATGAACATGATCCTCCAAGGTTATCATATCCGCATGATTCAAGTCAAATCTACAATGATCGCCGATAAACACATCCTTTCCCACCTTGGCTCCCATTTTTCTTAATAGCCACGGACGTACCATCCTTGCTGCTACAGGTGCGAATATGACCCAGTCCATCATGCTCTGAAGAAGTGCATGATAAGGATTGGCACAGAATTTTCCAATAACTGTCAAAAGTCCTACCTGACCATATTCCTCTTCAGAATAATTAAGGCCGATAGCTCTTAAAAATCTAAATGTTAAACTTAGTTTTGCCATTCTCAAATTATTAATGCGTGTGGATTAGGGAAAGCCGTCAAACAAGCAACTCAGGGCAAACAAAATGGAGGCTGTTGCAAAATCTCAAATTGTAGGGACATATTTTGGGTACGTTGAATTGAAACTTTCTAAGTATCAATCATACGTGCCAGAGCACATCCCCACAGTTATGAAGAAATCTTATCGCAAATATTGTTAATCCATTGCATAGATTCCCCTGATGTAAAAATATCTGTATACACGTCTTCCTGAGCGTACTATTTGGTGATAGTCTCCAGATAGGATATATATATATCGGAAACCTTATCCCATGTATAGTTATCCCTTACCAGTTCATAATTAGGTATCGTGGTTTTTAAGAACCAATCCTTTTTTCGTACACTATCTTTAATTGCATCCGCAAGCTCATCGACGTTCTCAGGGGTGACCCATAATGCCCGGTCATCAGGTAAAACTTCCCTGTTTGCCGGTATCGAAGATGCAATTATGGGCAGTCTGTAACTCATCGCTTCCAGCAATGATATAGAAAGTCCCTCGATTGTAGATGGAATGCAGTACACAAATGCGTTTTTAAACAGAACCTCTTTGTCCTCCCCAAAGACTGCGTCAGTAAATACTATATTTCTGTTATCTTTTGCTAAGGAATGTAGAAATTCGACATATTTAGGTGCGGATGTATTATTCCCCGCTATCACCAACTGATATCCTTCAAGATTCGCCTGTTTGAATGCCTTTATCAAGGAATCTGGATTTTTATCATTGATGAGACGAGCCATGTATAGAAAATAACGTTTAGGAACGATGCAAAATTTCTTTAATACACTATCAGTAAGAATTTTTGTCTCATCCGGCAAATTGATGGCCGTAGGGATAGTGACAGCATCTCTGTGATAATTCTCTTTAAAATATCGTGTCTGATTCTCGGAGCACATTATAAGATACTGATTGATTTTTGCTGCTATTTTCTCCATAAACTTCATTATTTTTTTTTGTCTTGGAGAATATTTGGTCCTTTGCCATCCGAAGCCATGTCCCTGCATAAGGCTTTTTAGCCCGAAACATCGGGCTAAAGGACACCAAATGGAAGGCGGCCACGCATTATAGTGAATGATATCCACATTTTCTATCCAAAAGATAGTAAAGAGAGTCGCCTTAAGCCCTACATACGGTTTGCAGATCAGATTACTTTTAGGCCCTTTCATGTATACTACGCGGAACCCGTTCAGCCAGTCCTCTCCATTATGGTCACTTTCACAGAAAACAATCGGTTCATGGCCTTTCCTCACGAGCTGAGTCGCGAGATTATACATATAATTTTCAATACCACCTATGTCCTTTATATTTCTTCCTCCGATAAAGACAATCTTCATATTGGCTGACTATAATTTTAAATGGTGTGCAATTTCATATTTCGATTTTCACACAGAATCTGGGAAATATTATAATTTACCTATCATGCTGACAACCTCGCACCGGGGATTTACTAGAGTCCGCAGAGGTCATTCGTCATCAGATAATCATTTTTAATAATTCTATATGAAATTTTACAAAAAATAATCTTATCTAAGTAAAAAATTGAGCACTATATACTCTCTGTGAGACATCTAGGTGAAAGATTGTTATTGTCATAATTGGTAGACGAAACCGCATACCCTATTTAGAAGATATTAAATCAATGTAGCGTTTCTTAAAAATCTCAAAAGAGTATTCCTTCCTTAATAACCGATTACCTTCTATTCCGAATTTATATCGGAGAGCCTTAGAGTAACTGAGCTCTAAAATATGCTCGGAGATTAAATCCACTTGCCTGGTTGCTGTCAAATATCCATTGACTCCATTTATTATTAACTTGTCATTATCACCAACATTGGTCGCCACCACCGGGAGTGACGCATCCAATGCTTCCATGATAGAATTACTTGTCCCTTCAAACAGAGATGTAGATATATATATATCTGACTCCAGTAAATGCTGCATTACATTAGAAGGATTAATCAGTATTTCGGTATTCTCAGAGATTTCATTTGAATGAATTAATTCTCGGATATGAGTCTCTAAATGCCCGTGTCCTATTATTTTGAATTTAAGATTCTTATTCTGTCGGATAGCCCGAGCCATGCTTTTGATAGCAGTAGGATAGTCTTTCTGCTTGACAAAACGGGCTACCATCACAACAGTCACATAAGAGTCATTCTGTTCATGCACTTGAGGCGGCATAGGGGCATTATAACAATTTGGTATCACGATGATGTTTTTAATACCACAGTGCTTAAACATCTTCACCCCCGCATAATTATTGATTATTACACCTGTCGAAAACCTGTTCCCAAACCATTCTAATAATATTTTTATAAATGGCAGTTTAGCATTACGGATACCCTGATAAATATATTTAACACCAGTCAGTTTTCCTATTATTGGACCAAATACGTCAGGCCGTGTAAGATAACAAAACAAATATTTAGGGGTGTTTCTCCGAAGCAATTTATATATTCCCCGTATTTGAGTAAATCGCCCGCCCACCAATGTGTATATTTGATTTCTATCTAAGCCACTTAATTCAATATTCTCATCTTCAAATCCAGCTTCAGGGTTTAGGACAATCATTGATACATCATACTTGTCTTTTAAAACCTTAGCTAACAGACAGGCTTGCTTCTCTGCTCCTCCTTTTTTTAAGGATGGGATAATAATAGTTATACCACTCATGATTTAGACAGGTCTCTCCTAAGATTATATTTTAAGATGTTTATTCCCCCTATACTCCGAAACTTTTCCCTGAAGCGTATTTATGCATCTGTCTCTATGCGCTTCACAGTTAATCTGATTGAGTAAGCTCAATATCTTTCTTTTGCTTATAAACGAAGGTAAGAGTCCCCGTCGCCACAGGGCGAGCAGATATCTGTTTGTATAAGGAGTAAGGATAGCCATATTTTGGCTAGCTGTCTTTTGGGTAAATTCCTCGAATTTTCGTTTCAGGGCATCCTCATCAGCAATAACGGCGTTGATTTCCTTGACTGAGACATTGAAATCTGTGTCATCGACAATCTCAATTTCTGCCTTTTCTGTACATTGTCTATATGGAATCAGCCGGTAGGAAAACGATTTCTCCTGTATATTGAGAGATACCATATAGCCCTCCTTCCATGTCTCAGGCACCGGAGCATGAGCATGACTGTCGAAACAAAAATTTCCGAGCCCATAGAATATCATCCCTCCATTATAGCTCTCATATCCTGAGTAGCAATGCTGATGATGGTTGATGACGACATTTGCTCCCATATCTATGAAATACCGATAAGTCTTCACCATCCTCTCCGTAGGATATTGATAGTGCTCTGAGCCTCCGTGGATAATTACGATGACAAAGCCAGCCTTCCCTTTTGCTTCCTGGATATCCCTAGTCTGGCTGATGATATCGAGAGGATTGGAGCCTCCGTCCAATTTGGTGGCTATCGAGAATTCGTGCTCGCAAGCATTCACAATAGCAATATTCTTCCCTTTTATGTTTTTATATAGAATTCGGGATGCTTCATCAATATCAATACCACCGCCCACATAATCAATATCATGCTTTTTTAGAGATTTGAGAGTGTCAGCGACACCTATATCCCCATAATCATAAAAATGATTGTTGGCCAAGGTCACGCAATTGAATCCAACGTCCTTCAATGTCGTAACAGCAGACAACCGATGTTTCAGGGCAGGCCCCTCCTTCATTATTGGTGAGGCACCCTCCGATAACACCACGGGCGCTTCAAAATTACAGATACTATAATCCACATCTTTCAATATCTCCGATACCTTTCCCCACAAAAGACCGCCTTCATTTTTCTCTACTGCGTCCAACGCTCGCCCTCTGAGGCAATAATCCCCAGCTATCAGGATTTTCATAAATCAGATTTTAAATCAATTGGTTTCAATGGTGAACTAAGTCCCATTCTTCTTCCTCGAAACGGCTCTACTGCGCTCCAAAGGAGTGAAGTGATGGAAGCTCGAGCATCTGTCCTAAGCGTAAATCCCAAATATCAGGAGTAAAGGTTCCCAGACCGGAAGCTGGGAAAAAAGTCAATTCCCCGAAATAGATATTATCGTTCACGACATATAAATCCACACGCAGGAAAGGGATTCCGTATGACAGAGTCGCTGCTATCTCAAGCATTTCGTTGAGTCTGGCGGGACGGGGAATGGACTTCTCAGAGTTCCTTACATTTGGAGTAAGCCCCACGAATTCCTGATGCTTCCAGACCGTATCAAAAAAATCAATCGTCTCGCGGATGCTCCGATTTTGAATCACTTGAATGAATTTTGGCTCTCCGTTAAAACAAAAAACTTTATAATCTGTCAAATCAGAGTTGCCACTCTCAATATACTGTTCTGCGATTATCCGTTTAGGTACATCTCTATAAGGCCATTCACGAAAATTCCAGTAGATATCCTGCGACAAGGATTTACGTATTTTTTTTTCGGCTGTTTTCCTATCAAATTTATTCCTGTCAGAACAGACCACCACTCCGCAACTTCCGCCCCCATGCGTAGTCTTCAACACGAACTTTTCCGGCAATGTATTGAAGTCGATTTCGCTGAATTTATCCCAGACTCCAAGATTTGGAATGACATATTTCTTTCCTATCCGCTCTGCGACATAGGCTTTCACGGAATATTTATCCACCATTTGTGTAAACAGCGGATTCCGGTTATATAACTTAAGCCACTGGATTTTTTCTTTGAACAATTGCGGATTGCCCAAATCCAAATTTTTTCCCGTCGTCAGACTATACATAAGGCGAATATAACTTTCATCCGGGATAATGCTAATGAAAGGGGTGTGCCTCAGCAATCGCGCACAGAATAAGCGTAACTGTTCCAGCATGTCACAAAATAACTTAGTAACTCAAAAATTGTTATTTAAACTGTACTTATTCAATAATTATAAATTCAGTGGTCTGGTCCCCCGTCAGATATCTGTATCTTGAGATGGCGGAATCTGTCGCCTCCTTTATATCATGAAATTTTCCTTTATCCGTCGGAACCTTGATTACATCGGCAGTCCCAAAGTAATGTCCCAACAAATCTTGTCCGCGCTTGATTATACAGATATTTCCTTCCCATTGAGCCTGCCTGTACATACGGTCGTATGCTGCCGCACAATAGTAATTTCCATTAACTACAATATTGTTGCGGATTATCATCTTCGAGTTTCTAAGATAACTACCTGATAAAAAATGACATCTTTTATAGCGGTTAGCATAATCTCTGAATCCTGTGTTAATTCCAGCATCTACAGAGAGATTATCTTCAAAAACGCAATTGCAAAACCGGTCATCGGCTCCTGTTCCACTAAGAAACTCCTCATAAGTTTGGCAGCAGTTTTTGAACGTGTTATTCCGAAAAACAATATTTTCGGCTTTAACGCTGTTGACCTTACTCCCCCCTTGGATCGTGGCCCCGCAGTCAAATGTCCTTGACACATTGCAGCCTTCAATTATACAATCGTGCCTTACACCTTCGGATATATATGATTCAATTCCATTCCCACAGATAACCCACACACGGTATCCCCTAAGTATATGACCTCCTATACCGTCTATGTCACAGTTAGAAATCCTCACATTATCTTTGAACACTATTCCGTAACCCCAATACTTGATATTCAGGTTTTTCACCTCACCATTTTTGATTGAGACAGCCGAAGTCCCCATTGTCATCCCGAAATCGTATTCATTGGGATTGCCATCGAAATACATATATAAGTAATCGAAATCCTGAGGTGTTGAGCTACTTGGAACTTCTACAGGGCAATCCTGCCATATATCGAAATTTTCAACCATATCATCGTATCGGGGCACTTTTCGGCAGCCATTCATGTCGTCGGTGGCAAGATTGACCACGGCGCCCACATTGTTGAAAAATGAAGACCCACCCGTCATGAAACCGGCATACCTATCATCTTCGAGCGAAAGATTCACCCTCCAGATTTTACTTGCACATTTTTTCCACTTTCCATCCTCCAATTTCCCACATTCCCAAGTTCCTTTCTTCGGAATCTTCACCCCGTAGAGTGTAGGTTTGTCGCCATTACCGTACATATCTACCACGCGACCATCCAATACCATCCTCTCATAGAAAACATCCCCGGCCTTCAACAGGATTGTATCCGCACCAGATTCCACAGCCCTTTTCAGAGTTCTGAAAGGTAAGGCAATATCTCCATCGTTGGAATCCCGTCCTTCCGAGCTGCTGACATAGCAGACTGCATCCGTCTTGGATTCCACAAAAAGAGGTATGAAAATGAGACAGAGAATAAAAAAACAACCACCCGACACATTTAATTTCAAGATGTGTAATTTCATGATGTGCTATTAGTTATCATCAAGAAAAGGAATATAAGAAAAAGGCAAATCCGATGATTTTATCTATCAAGTATAAACAATTGTCAATCAAAAACCAATTATCTACTTGATAAGGTCCATAATCTTATTGTATAATTTCGCCGATTGGACATAATATGAAAAATCAGACAAGACCAGTTCATATCCCTTTTTTGCTAATTCTTTTGCTTCATCATAGTGGTTCTCAATCCAACATAATTTTTCAGCAAAATCTTCGACATTAGATGGTTCTGCCATACGGCAATTCCCCATATCCTTTAGAAATTCGCCAATCTCTCCCACATTGCTTACCAAAACAGGTACAGACGTACTTAAGTATTCTCCTAATTTTGTCGGAAATCCATAATGGGATTGTTCGTTTTTGGGCCGGGCCAGAGCCAATATTCTTGCATTTTTTAACAATGAAGGAATTTCGTTTGGGGAAACCATTCCCGTAAAATCCACAAAATCTTTAAGTTCCAAATTATCAACAAGGTCTTTTAAATAAATTTCATCTACATTATTTATAAATGGGCCAATAAGTTTCAGCTTATATTCCGGATACGTT